>CAZVYM010000007.1:40735-72379 GCA_964630935.1 uncultured Gemmatimonadaceae bacterium
TGCGGGTTGCCGAGTCAGGCCCCCGTGCGGCGGACGGGGCCGAGCCAGCGGTCGAGCCAGTCGAGCACATCGCGGATGATCTCGAGCCGGTTCGCGGGCATGTGACCACCGTTCAGACGCTCGAGGTGCTTCTGGTCGGCAGGCACGCCGAGCAGATCGAACATCGGGAGCTCCGACTCCTGGTACGGCATGAGGAAGTCGTCCCGTCCGTTGATCATCAGGGTCGGCACGTGGGCGTGCGGAGCGAAGACGCTCGGATCGATCTCCGGCCGGAGATCGAGCGGAACGAGCCCGCCGCCCAACAGGATCGCCGCCCGCAGGCGCGGCTCCACCGCCAGGAAGATCGGCGCCGTCCACCCACCGGTGCTGAGTCCGTAGTAGGCGATCCGGGTCGAGTCGAAATCCGGACGTGTCTCCAGATAGTCGATGGTGCGAGACAGGTCCTGGACCCATCGGATGATCATGTCACGGCCGCGGGCCGTGGCCGGGTTCATGACGGACTCGAAGCGCTCGTAGGTCCCGTAATAGACCGGGTACACGAGCACGCGGCCGCCCCTGGGGATGAAGTCGTAGAGATAGGACGTGGCGAGCGATTCGCTGGAGCGCCAGGCGAACACGTCTCCTCCGGGGACCCAGATCACCGACTGGTAAGGCGGAGCCACGTCCCGCGGGATGAGGAGGTTCACCTCCATGCGCCCGTCTCCGTACGCGGTGCGGAACGAGACGATCTCCCGGCGGTAGTCGGGCAGGCTGTCGTCCACCCGCTCCACCCGGGCATCGAGCGGCGTGTGGTCGTACGCGTACAGCCCGCGCAGGATCGCGAAGGCCGCATCGCTTACGGGTGGGGAGACGGGGTACGTGCGCTCCTCCACGACCGGGGCGAGCAACTGTGCGGGCGGTGTCACGGGGTATCTGGCGCAGCGCACGCCGTCGGTGGGCTCGCGTCGCATCGGGTCCTGCGTGACGAGGTGCCTGAACACATAGGCCGGCTCGTTCCACGCTCCACCGAGGATGTAGCGCTTCCCGGCCGCGTCATTCCAGGTCCATTCCTTGACGTTTCCGGCCATGTCGTACGTCCCTAGGCCCCCAGACCCCGGAACTTGCCGACCGGCGCCTTCGCGTCGCCCTCCATGTTGCTGTAGCGCAAGATGTCGGACATCTGGCCCTGTCCGAGGGCCCACTGCCAGTGGTAGATGGTCGGCAGGCTCTTCCCGGCATACGCGCAGTACGCGGCGGCCTCGTACCAGCTGATGCCCCCGACCGGGTACTCGTCCCTGCCCGCGGCATAGGTCCCGGCCTCCCATGTCGCCGGTCCGGGATGACCGGTCGCGTCGACGAACAACCGCCGCGCTTCCTCCCAGGGAATCTCACGGCCGTCTCTCTCGATCGGCGCGGGCCACCATTTCGCGCTGTCGTAGCCCCCCGCGAGAACGAAGGCCCGATACTGGCGATTGGTGACTTCGTAGCGGTCCAGATAGAACGATCCGACCTGCACCGAGGTGGGGTGGCCGGGAAGGTCGAGGGTACTCGGTACCGAAAGGGGCCCGCCGGGGACGTGCACCATCCCGGAGGGGAGCGAGCCCGCCGAATCCAGACGGAGGGCAGCCAGCGCCCTGAGAGATCCGTTCCCGAACGGGGCGCCCTTGAAGGGCTCGAACCCTGCCTTGGTGATCCGCCACCGCATCAGGGCGTAGGGGACACGCAACGTCAACGGCGTCTGGCCCACCGGCTGCCATTTCGGGTCGGTCGTCCCATAAGCGGCAACCGACACCTCCGCACCCGGAGGGTCGGTGTTCACGGGTACCGGGAGCGTGATTCGATCGACCATTCGTCGCAGCGCCGGGTCGTCCGGGCGAAAGTCCTCGGCCCGCAGAGCCGTGACGTACGCGTCGTAGAGGTCACCGCGCTCGGTCGCCGTGGCGATCTCCCGGATCGCCGGGCCGCTCGCCCACCGGGGCCCCGCGCCTCGGACCCACAGCCAGGCGGCGGTACCGACGGTCAGAAGCACCAGAGCCAGCGGAACCGCAACCGCGGGTCGGCGAAGCGTGGCGCCCGGTCCCGGGCGTGCACGGCGGCCGGCGATCCGGTGGAGCGCTCCCGCGAGCTCCGACGTCGTCGAGAACCGTCCAGAGGGCTCCTTGACGAGACACCGGTCCACGATCCGCTCGACCTCTGCCGGCAAGTCGGAACGCACCTGACGCAGAGGCGTGGGCGTGTCGACCAGGATCGCGCTCATGATCGCCCGACTCGAAGGGCCGTCGAACGGCGGCCTTCCGCCGAACATCTCGTACAGCACGATGCCCAGCGAGAACTGGTCGGAGCGATGGTCGGTTGCGTCTCCCGCGCACTGCTCGGGGGACATGTAGCTCGGCGTGCCGAGGATCAGGCCCTCGCGCGTCTCCGTGGTGAGCGCCGCTCGGGTGCCCTCCTCCGCGTCCGCCGGCGCATACAGCTTGGCGAGGCCGAAATCCAGGATCTTGACCCGCCCCTCGGCGGTCACCATGACATTGGCCGGCTTGATGTCCCGGTGGACGATACCGGCGGCGTGGGCTCTGGCGACGCCGTCAGCGAGTTGAGCCGCCAGGTCCAGGCCCGTGTCCACGGCGATCGGGCCCTCGGCGATCAGCTCCGAGAGCGTGCGCCCCTGGACCAGCTCCATGGCGATGAACGTGACCCCCCGGTCCTCGGCGATGTCGTAGATCGTGACGATGTTGGGGTGGTCGAGCGCCGAGGCCGTTCGTGCTTCCCGCTCGAGGCGCGCGAGCCGGTGCGCGTCACCGGCCAGCTCGAAGGGCAGCACCTTGATCGCTACCTCGCGCTGGAGCTTCACGTGTCGGGCGCGGTAGACTTCGCCCATGCCTCCGTGGCCGAGGGGCCGGAGGATCTCGTAGGGACCTAGCCGCGCTCCGGAGGCAAGAGACATGGGCTCCGCTCCTGTGGGCGCGCGCGCACGGAAAGAAGGAAGGCGCGCGCGGTGCGTCCAGGAAACCCAGTGTATGATGCGCCCCCGGAGCGCGTCAAACCCCGTGTCAGGCTCCGACCTGTGCGAACAGCTCGCGCTCCACGAAGTCCGTGATCGTGCCGTACTCGAAGCCGTCGAGTGCCTCGAGGATGGCCTTCGGGTCCCCGAGATAGTCGGTCGCCTTGAAGTAGTCGAAGAGCTCGGCGTACAGCTCCTTGTGGACCTCGGTGATCGGATACGGGTCGACCGCCGCGCGCGTGCTCGGTGCCTCCTGGTAGCTCACGGCATGGCCGGTCACGTGCTCCACGGCTCGGCAGATCGCCGCCGCCGTCACGCCTCCGGGGAGGTGGATGTCGAAGCCGCGGTTGGCCGGTCCCTGCTCGAAGAACGCCGCGGCAGCCCTCGCCAGATCCTCCACGTCCGTCGCCGCCCACACCATGTCCTCGGGCCACGGCATGCTGAACATGCTTTGCTCCAGGTAGCCCTTCGCTCCGTGGAGGTTCTGGAGATACCAGGCGGGCCGCAGGATCGTGTAGGGCACGCCGCTCTCGGCGAGAGCGACCTCGACCGGATGCTTGTTGTCGAGCACACGCGCACCGGTGTCGCCCCGGTCCGCGTGAACCGCCGTGTGCATCACGACATGCTCGATTCCCAGGTCGTGGGCTGCGTGGATGACGTTGGTCGTGACCGCGCGCTCGAGTCCCAATGGGTCCTCTCCCTGCTCGGGGGAGGTCAGGTAGATGGCGTGTGCCCCCCGCAGCGCACTGCTGGTCGCCGCGGGGTCCCGCAGGTCCACGGCACGATGCCGCACGCCCTCCGGTGCGCCCTTCGATCCGCGCGCGAGACCTACCACGTCGTGGCCCGCCGTTGCCAGTCTTCCTGCCACTCGGCTCCCGATCGTGCCTGTGAAGCCGACGACTGCGATCGTGTCCATCTTCGACCTCCTTGGTCGCTTCCGACCCTTCATCGTTCGGGTACACGTGCCCTGGAGCGCTGTCCCATCCCAAAATCGTCCGACCACAAATAATACACTATCGAATTATTTGATATCGTAATAATATTCTGGGACATGCGCAAGTCCCGCCAGGTGGTAGGGGAGCGAAGGCATTGAGGGGACGGCGCGTTCGTGGGGCCCGCACTTTCGGCAGACGTCCGCTCGCACCAAGTTGGGACGCCACCCACCCGGAGGACCGATGATCAGACGCACCCTGGGGTCGGTCTCGACCCTCGTCGCTCTCGGCACCCTGGCGGTGCCCGCCCACGCCCAGCAGCGCATTCGCGGGATACCGGACGCGCTCGTGCCCGCCCAGGTGGGCCGCGAGAAGGCGGCTCGTGCCGTCCCCGATGCCGATACGCTTCGGGATCAGCTTCGCATCCTGAGCGAGGATCCCCACGAGGCCGGCACCGAACGGTCGCGCCATGTCGCGGAGCTGATCCTGGCGCGGTTCCGCTCGTACGGGCTCGACGCGCACATCGAGCGGTTCGAGGCGCTGATGCCACGACCCGTGTCGCGCACCCTCGAGCTCGTCGCGCCCGAGCACTACACCGCGAAGCTGAAGGAGCCGGCCATTCCCGAGGACAAGGACTCCGGCGACGCGAACCAGCTTCCCACGTTCAACGCCTACGCGGCCGACGGCGATGTCACCGCGGACCTCGTGTACGTGAACTACGGGATCCCCGAAGACTACGAGGTCCTCGATTCACTGGGGATCAGCGTCGAGGGCAAGATCGTCATCGCCAAGTACGGACGGTCGTGGCGTGGCATCAAACCCAAGGTCGCCGCGGAGCACGGCGCCGTAGGGTGCATCATCTACTCGGACCCGCGGGACGACGGGTACTTCGTGGACGACGTCTATCCCGAGGGTCCCATGAGGCCGTGGGAGGGCGTGCAACGGGGCAGCGTGATGGACATGCCCGTGTATCCGGGCGATCCGCTCACGCCGGGGTGGGGATCCGTGGAGGGCGGACGCAAGCTCCCGATGAGCGAGGCGAAGACGCTCATGAAGATCCCCGTCCTGCCGATCTCGTATCAGGACGCTCGCCCGCTTCTCGAGAGCCTGGTTGGTCCCGTCGTGCCGGAGTCGTGGCGTGGAGCCCTCCCGATCACGTATCACGTGGGACCGGGACCGGGGCGGGTGCATCTCGCCCTGAAGTTCGACTGGAAGAGCCGTCCGCTCTACGACGTGATCGCGCGCGTGCCGGGCACCAGCGACCCGGATCAGTGGATCATCTACGGCAACCACCACGACGCGTGGGTCAACGGCGCGGCCGATCCGCTTTCCGGGCAGGTCGCGTTGGACGAGACGGCCCGCGCGATCGGCACCCTTCTGCAGACCGGTTGGAAGCCGTCTCGCACGATCATCTTCGCCGCCTGGGACGGCGAGGAGTGGGGATTGCTCGGATCGACCGAATGGGCCGAGCAGCACGCGGACGAGCTCGAGAGCAAGGCGGCCGTCTATCTCAACAGCGACACCAACAAGGGCGGATGGCTGACCGTCTCGGGCTCGCACTCGCTCCAGGAGTTCTTCCGGGAGCTCGCGCGTGATATCGAGGACCCGGAGAGCGACGAGAGCGCGCTGGAGGTGAGCCTGGCCCATCGCAAGGACAGCAGCGCCTTTTCGGTCGGTGCTCTGGGGTCGGGGTCCGACTATACGGTCTTCATCGACCACCTCGGTGTCGCGTCCGCGAACGCGGCGTACGGAGGAGCGACGCACGACGGCTTCTATCATTCCATCTACGACTCGTTCGACGCCTACACCCGATTTGCCGACACCTCGTTCGCCTACGGGGTCGCGGAGGCCAGGACGATGGCGACCGCCCTGCTCCGCCTCGCGGATGCGCCGGTCCTGCCGTTCGAGTTCACCGCGGTCGCCCGCACGTATCGTGGATACGCGGACGAGATCGCACACGAGGCGGCGGCCGACGGAAAGCTGAAGGATCTCGACCTGACCGCGGTCGACGCGGCGCTCGACCGTCTCGAGCGGGCGGCCGATCGCTACGAGAGCGTCATGGCCGGCCTGAGCAGCCTGGACGAAGCCGCGTTGCGACGGAAGAGGCCGGCGCTCACCGAGGTGAACCGGACCTTGTACCGAACGGAGCGCGCGCTCGCGGATCCGAACGGCCTCCCCGGTCGTGCGTGGTTCCGGCACCTGGTCTATGCGCCGGGGCTGTACACCGGCTACGGCGTGAAGACCATGGCCGGCGTGCGAGAGGCGGTGGAGGACAAGCCGGACCTGGCCGTGGCACAGCTGCAGGCGGCGCGGCTCGCGGCGGCACTCGACCGCTACACGGCACAGGTCGACCGCGCGGCCGACGAGTTGGAGGAGGCGCTGAGGTAGGGGAGGCTTCGGGGCCGGTCGAGGGCCCCCGGCCCCGAACCAGCCGCAGGGGCGGTGGGAAGCCCGGCGCGGTCGACCCTCAGGCCCGATCCAGAGCCTCGCGCACCTTGGTGGCGAGCGTGTTCGGCGTGAACGGCTTCTGCAGGTACGGGGATCCCCGCTCGAGCACGGCGTGCCGCACGATCACGTCGTCCGTGTATCCGGACATGTAGAGCACCCTCAAGGTCGGCCGCTCGTCGAGGAGTCGGGAGGCCAACTCCCGGCCGGGCATCCCGGGCATCACGAGGTCGGTGACCAGGAGGTCGATGTCTCCCTCGTAGGCGCGGGAGAGGGTCAGGGCCGCTTGACCGTCCTGCGCCACCTTGACGTCGTACCCCCTCTCCTCGAGCACGCGGGATGCCACGCGGCGGACCCCGGGGTCGTCCTCCACGATCAGGAGCGTCTCCCGGCCGCCGACCGCCGGCAGGCCGCTCGGAGACAGATCCGGGGCATCGACCGGCGCGTCGATTCTCGGCAGGTAGACCTTGAACGTCGTGCCGTGCCCGGGCTCGCTGTAGGCCCACACGGAGCCCCCGCTCTGCGAGACGATCCCGTGGACGGTGGCGAGGCCGAGCCCCGTTCCCTTGCCCGGGGCCTTGGTGGTGAAGAACGGCTCGAAGACATGGGACAAGGTGTCTCGGTCCATGCCCGTCCCGCTGTCCGTGACCGCGAGGAGCACGTACGGTCCCGGTGACACACCCGCGTGGCTGGCCGCGTAGGTCTCGTCCAGCTCCGCGTTTCCCGTCTCGATGGTGAGCCGTCCACCGCCGGGCATGGCGTCTCTGGCGTTCACGGCGAGGTTGAGGATCACCTGCTCGATCTGACCCGGGTCCGCCTGGACGGCGCCGAGCTCCGCGGCGAGGGAGAACTCGAGCTTCACGTCCTCGCCCAGGAGGCGCGGTAACATCTTCTCCAGCGACCGGACCGTGGCGTTCAGGTCGAATACCTTGGGCTGGAGCATCTGTCTGCGGCTGAACGCCAGGAGCTGTCGCGTGAGCGTCGCGGCCTTTTGCGCGGCCTTCTGGATCTCCTCGACGTTGCCGCGCGTCGGGTCGCCGGGCTCGAGGTCGGTCAGGAGAAGCTGACTGATCCCGGTGATGACGGTGAGCACGTTGTTGAAATCGTGTGCGACTCCCCCCGCGAGGCGGCCGACGGCCTCCAGACGTTGGGCCTGGCGGAACTGCTCCTCCATCGTCCGCAGAGCTTCGGCCGAGCGCCGTTGCTCGCTGACGTCCCGGATGACGCCCACCATGAGGGCGGGCTCGTCGGCCCCGAGGTTTCTGACGGAATAGAGAGCGGGAAAGGTCTCGCCCCCCTTTCTGCGGGCCAGAACGTCCCGGTTTCGCACATACCCGTCCCGTGCCAGCTCCGCGAGCACGGAGGCCCGATCCTCCGGCTCGACCCAGAGTCCCAGCTCGAGGGAGGTCCGGCCGACCACCTCGCCGCGGGAATAGCCGAACATCTCCACGAACTGCTCGTTGACCTCCACCAGATGGCCGTCGTCTCTTCGAACGATCACGTAGGCGTCCGACCCGGTCATGAATGCGGCCCTGAAGCGGGCTTCGCTCTCCGACAGTCGGCGCTCCGCCTCCAGTCGCTCCGTGATGTCACGGGAGTTGACCACGAGGCCTCCCACCATCGGCTCGTCCAGCAGGTTCGTGACCACGGACTCGAGGACCCGCCAGGCACCGTCCTTGCGACGCATTCTGAAGATTCGACCGATCGGGTTGCCTTCGCGGCGAACCTCCCGCTCGAACTGCTCCTCGGCTTCGGCTCGGTCGTCGGGATGCACGTAGTCGAACACCGTTCGTCCCGTCAGCTCGGTGGGTCCGTACCCGAGAATGCGTTCGACGGCCGGGCTCGTGTAGAGGAAGCGTCCGGCCGGCCCGACGATCGAGATGAGGTCCATGCCGTGCTCGATCAGCGACCGGAACCGGACCTCCGAGGCGCGCAGCGCAGCGACCTCGACCTGCGCGCGAAGCACCCGCGTCATCTCGTTGAAGTGGGCCTTCAGTCGCCCGAGCTCGTCGTCCCGCGTCACGCTCAGAGACACGTCGAGATCGCCTCGGGCCACGCGCGCCAGTCCAGCTTCGAGCCCTCGAAGCGGCGCCATCAGACGACGGTGCATGAGGAGCAGGGCCAGAGCCGCGAGGACGAGGCCCACGGCTGCCCAGGCTTCCATGGCGATCAGGATCCTGCCCGCCTTCGCTTGCAGCTCCCGCTGTCGCTCGGCGACGTCGCGCAGGCCCAATCGTTGGGCCTCGTGGAGTCGGGCCGTCAATTCCGCCCGCACCGTCTCGGCCCGCCCCACCCAGCCTCGCGCGGCATCGTAGTCCGCCAACCGCACGTCCTGGAGCGCTTCCAGCAGGACGCCCGAGAGGTCCGACTCCAGACTCGCCACCTCGGCCAGGGCGGCCCGCATCTCCGGAGGAATGCCCGACAGAACCAGACTGGCCTGCAGGCCCGCGCTTTCGCCCGCGACCCGGGTCATCTGGTCCCGCATCGAGTCGAGCCGGGTCGAATCCGATCCGGAACGAAAGCCGTCGGCGCTCAGGCGCTGGATCTCGTCGAAGGCGTGCTCCAGCATGTCGACGCGCACGCTGAGCGAGTCGTACTGCAGGGCGAGCGCGCTGGAGTTCGATCGCAGCGCGGCGGCCGAGGGGCCCAGGGTGAGCACGACGTAGGCGCCGACGGCCACCACGTACGCGACCGTCAGCATCGTCATCCCGAACAGGATGGCGCGAACGCTCAGCGGCCGTCCTCGTGGACTCGTCACGGCCGTTGTCCGCGCGTATCCAGGATCTCCGTCCTGCCATCCCGAATGCCCGTCATCAACAGGTTGACCGGGCGTCCCGCGCCAAAGGCGATGAGACCGGTTACGCCGCGGTAGGGAGGGCGGTCCTTCCCCAACCGGCTCAGGTAGCGGCGGATGGCTCGGCGATTCGAGCCCACGTCATGGACCGCCTGTGCGGCGACCATGATCGCGTCGTACTCCATCGCGTCCGTCGCATCGGGAACGACGCCGTTGGCCCGCTCGTAGCGGTGCACGAAGATGCGGGAGAGGGAGTCGGGGGAGTCCGGGTGCCACCAGGCCACCGCACGAACGGTCGGAGCCGCGGTGCCCACGCCGTGGATGAACGTCGAATCCAACGGGACCCCGTCGCCGACGATCACCGGAACCGAAGGGAGTCGCTCATGGAAGGCTCGGATGATTCCGAGCGCCTCGGGGCCTCGAGCCGCGATCACGAGGGCGTCCGGCGTGGCGCGGCGGAGCGATTGGCGCACGCGTTTTGCGAAGTCCGTGCCTTCGATGATCCCCACCTCGTCGACCGGGGCGACCCGCCGGCGCTTCAGCCCCTGAACGATGCCGTCGCGAAGACCGAGCCCGTACTCGTCGGCCACGAGATAGAAGATGGTGACGCGGCGGGCTCCGAGGTGGTCGACCGCGTAGCGCGCGATGTAGTCCCCCTCGGCTCGATCGTCGGGAGCGAGCTGGAACACCCAGGGTCCCAGGTCCCCGATGCGATGGTTGGTCGAGGTGGGCGCGATGAGAGGGACGTGTCGGTCCGCATAGATCCGAGCCACCAGAAGCGTGGCGCGACTGCTCAGAGGACCGACCGCCGCCACGACTCGGGGAAGCGCGGCCATCGCGACCGCGTAGTCCACCTCGCCCGCACTCCCGGAGCGAATGGGAACCCGATGCATCAGGGAGTCGGGGATGTCCACGACGGGCGGGGTCCCGAGGCCACGGATCGCGATGCGAGCGACGCGGGCGACATCCGGCCCGATCCATGGCTCCGAGTACACGATCCGGGGGACGCCCCCGGCGTCACAGGAAGACAGGGAGGCGAAAGCGGTGACCGTGAAGACGACGGCGCTAGGACTCGGCCAGTGGAAAGACCGTGGGCTGAGCCGCGAGAAGGCAGGGGGCATGGACTCCTCGGATTCATCGTCGAGGTCACGGCGCGCCCGACCGATCGGCACGAATCCGGCGAGTCACCCGCGACGCTGCAATATGGACGGGAGGGTGCGGCGCGCAAAGAGCGGATAGGCCTCTCGACCGCCGGTCCGTCATTCCGAGCGCAGCGCCTCCATCGGATCGGCCCTCGAGGTGCGTTCAGCGGGGAGCAGAGACGCGAACGCCGCCACCAGGAGGAAGAGGACGAGCACCGCGCCCAGAGTCGCCGGATCGAACGCCGACACCCCGTAGAGAGCCGACGACGCGACCTTCCCCAAGGCCATCGCGCCGGCGAGGCCGAACGCGAGGCCGATGGCGGTCAAGCGCAGTCCCTGGGCCATGATCCACCGGCGGATCTCGCCGCGGGTGGCGCCGAGCGCGATGCGTACACCCGCCTCCTTCCGGCGTCGGGCGGCCGAGTACGCGATCAGCCCGTAGATGCCCAGCGCGGCCAGGAGAATGGCACCCGCGCCGAAGCCTCCCAGAAACACGGTGCCGATGCTCCACTGCAGTCGGCTCTCCGCGACCACGGACGCCATCGAGCGCACCTCGATCGGGAGAGCGGGGTCCACCTCTCTCAGGGCGCGCCGGGTCGTCTGGACCAGGGAAGCGGGCGTGTCGTCGGCACGCGCGAGGAGGAACCAGCGGCGCGACGAGCCCTGGAGTCCGGACGTGTAGACCCGGAAGGGCACGTCGTCGGAGCTCAGGTCACCGGCCCTCGAGTCGGCCACGACGCCCACGACGGTGTAGCGCTCCGGACGGCCGGGGTCGTCTCCCGCGAGGAGCGTGCCGCCCACCGCGCTTCGACCGGGCCACAGGCGGGCGGCCAGCGATCGGCTCACGACCGCGACGTGCTGTGCGTCCGGTCCGTCGCCCGTGACGAAGCCTCGACCCTCCAGCAGGGCGATGCCCATGGTTCGGAAGTATCCGGGCCAGACGGCGTCGAGGGTGGCCAGGGGCCACTGGCCGGCCGGAGTCCCGGCCGACTCGGGGGTGGCGACCTGGCTCGTGAACAGCTCGTGGTTCAGCGGGATCCACTCGGAGGCGGACGCCGCCGAGACGCCTCGAACGCGGCTCAGGGCCTCCACGGCGCGGTCCACGTACGCTCGTCGCTCGACCGCGCCGGGGTAGTCGTTGGCGGGCAGGATCGCTTCCGCGACCACCACGCGGTCAGGCTCGAACCCGAGGTCGACGCGCCGGACCGCATCGAGGCTGCGGAGCATGAGTCCGGCTCCCGACACGAGGATCACCGCCGAGGCCACCTGTGCGACGACGAGGGCACTTCGGGCGCGCGTGCCGGCCGCCACCGAGGTCCGGCCGCCGTGCTTCAGCGCCTCTGCGAGGTCCACCCGGGAGGCGCGCAGCGCGGGCAGCAGGCCGAACGCGATCGGCGTGGCAAGGGTCACCAGCGCGGAGAAGCCGAGGACCGTGCCGTCGATGTCGATCTTGCCGATGCGATACAGGTCTTCCGGGAGCACGGGGCTGATGAGCCCGGCGATCCACCACGACAGCGCGACGCCCAACGCGCCTCCTGCCACGGCGAGCACGAGGCTCTCCACGAGAAGCTGACGCACGATGCGACTCCGACCCGCGCCCAGGGAGGCGCGCACCGCGATCTCCCTGGCCCGAGCGCTGCCCCGAGCCAGCGTGAGGCCGGCCACGTTCACGCATGCGATCAAGAGGACGAAGAAGACCCCGCCCAGGAGCACGCGGAAGCTGACGCTGAGCACGTCCCAGGCGAAGTTGAGTGCCTCGCGCAACGGCTTGACCGTGACGCCCGACATGCGTCCGTCGGTGTCCGGGTGCAGGACGGCGAGCTCGTGTTGGATGCCGTCCAGCTCCTGCACGGCCCGCTCGCGAGTCCATCCGGGCGCGAGTCGTCCAACCAGCATGAGGTTGTTGGCCGCCCGCGACGACGAGGCGCTCTCGCGGATCGGCACCCAGAGCTTGGCCGAGCCGAAGGGAAAGTTGAACCGCTCGGGCATCACCCCCACGACCGTGTGCCGCACTCCGTCGAGCGTGATGGTACGCCCGAGAATCGAGGGGTCCGCACCGTAGCGGCGTCGCCAGAGGCTCTCGGCCATCACCACCACGTTCTCCGAACCGGGCCGCCCTTCCGCCGGGGTGAACGTCCGGCCGATCTCGGGCCGCACCTGGAGGACGTCGAACATGTCGGACGTCAGTCGGGCGAGCTGGATCCGCTCGGGGCCCTCCGTGTCCGTGACGGTCGCGCTCCCGTAGCTGTAGGCCGCGAGGCCCGTGAAGGCCCGGGTGCGCTCCTTCCAGTCCTCGTACTGGGGATACGAGAACCGGTCCATGTCCCAGCCCGTGACCGGGTTCACCACGTTCACCTGGACGAGCTCCCCGGGTTGGCCGTAGGGGAGGGGCCGGAGCAGGTAGGGGTTCATGGCGCTGAAGACGACCGTGTTGGCCGCGATGCCGAACGCGAGCGTCCCGACCACGAGCGTCGCGTATCCGGGTGATCTGCGCAGGCCACGCAGCGCCTGTCTCAGGTCCTGCCGGAGGTCCTGGTACCCCATCGTCCTCGTCGCCTCCCGTCGCATCCGCGCCTGCACGTCCGTGCAGCGGGCTCGTGTGTCCTCCAGGTCTCCGAACGCCCGACGCGCTTCCACCCGGGCCTCCTCCGGCGACCAGCCTGACTCCACCAACTCCTCCTCCACCAACTCCAGGTGGAGGGCGAGCTCCTCGTCCACGCCGGCCTTCGCATCGATCCGAGTCCCACGGTCGAGTCGGAATGCGCGCCCGGGCTGCTTCTCCACGACGTGCCTACCGCTGCTCGGGAGCCGGGTCGAGGACCTTGAAGACCGCGGCGGCGTATCGCCGCCAGAACCCCTCCTCGCGTGCGAGCTGCCTCCTGCCTGCGCCGGTGAGGTGATAGAACTTCGCTCGCTTTCCCTTCGCCGAGATGCCCCACTCGGCCTGGACCCATCCGGCCTCTTCCATTCGATGGAGGGCCTGGTACAGAGCGGCGTCCTGCAGCTCGAGCATTCCGTCGGAGCGGGCGCGAATCGCGCGGGACACCGCGAAGCCGTGCAGCGGACCGTCCGTGAGGGTCCGCAGGATCACCAGATCGACCGTGCCGGGCAGGAGCCCGCGTTGCGATTCAGCCAAGACCACCTCGCCGTTCGAACGGTGGGAGACGGGGTCGGCCGTGCTGGGTCGAGCCGCGCGGCCGAGCGTCTCACGTGATTACCTCACATGATGAGGTAACGACTGAATCAGACTACGGAGCCGGCTGACCGGAGGTTTCACCTCGCGGGCGCGGGAGCACCGCGATGCGCCCGTCCGCCTGCGCCACGAGGAGCTCGGAGCCGCGCACGGCGAGGCCCACGGGGTGGGCGATCTGCGGCACGGCCCAGGCGGCGCGCACGTCCTTTCGGACCAGATCGATCACCAGCAGAGTCGAATACGCGGCGCTGATCGCGTAGAGTCGACCGTCCGCCACCGCCGCCCCCGTCACCTCGTAGTCCGCCAGAGAGCGTTCGGGGCCCGCGAGCCTCAGCCCCGGCCCGAGTCGAGGCTCGAACTCGGACGAGAGCACCAGGTCCCGGCGAGCGAAGCGCGATACGACCAGCTGCCGGTGCTCGGGGTTGGGCACCGAGACCGTGATCAGCTCCCGCGCCGCCGGGTCGAACGCGAGGGAGAGGACGTACATCTGGTGGGCCCGCACGGTCTGGAAGCGACCCAGTTTCACCTCTCGCATCCGGCCATCGGTCGAGAGGAAGTGTCGCCATTCGTCGCGCTCTTCGGCGTTGGGATCGGGCAGAAGCAGCGCGTAGCTTTTGTTCGTGGACAGCACCGCCAGCGTATCGCCGCCCACGAACGCCGCTCCGGCGAGTGGCGTCAGGTCCACGCTGAAGCCCGGGTCGAGAACCACCCGGTGCACGACGGTGGAGAGGGTGCTGTCCAACAGGGTGACCTCGTACTTGCCGGTGACCGCGAGGAACTGGCCCGTGGCCTCGTCGCGGGCCAGGCCGCTCAAGGCTCCCTCGAGGGGCACGCCGATCCGCAACCAACGGTCAACGGGTAGCGTCGGCAGATCCACGAGCGGCCCGTGCGCGGGGTCCGGATCCGCCGCGGCCGGGTCCGGGGTGGGGATGGCCCATGATCCGCGCAGCGAGATCCGTGGTGGCTGGAGCTCCTCGAACGACCACACCCAGTGCTTCGGGTTCAGTGAGAGCCGGACCGGGTCCCCCTGGCCGAAGTACGGCGGCGGCCCGGTGGAGACGAACGCCTGAATCGCGTTGGCGGCGACCACGACCATGAAGAGCCCCAGCGCGAATCGAGCCGCCCGTGTCGGCTCCCGGGTGCCTCCACTCGGCGAGATCTGCGGCAGGAAGAGCAGCAGGACGCCGATGACCGCGAGTACCGTGATGTGGATGACCCACGCCCAGACATAGGTGTGAATGCCGAAGATGGTCGTGCTGAACCCCTGTCCGACGTCGCGGGCCAGGTGGAGCGAAGAGTGACGAATGGCCATGAAGGTCCCCCACGCTCCCAGGAGGATGGCCATGCCGAGATACCGGGGCCGGGGCCCGTAGCGAATCACGAAGAGGCCCGCGAGTGCGATGAGGATCATGGAGGTCCGCTCGGCCCAGCAGAGGATGCACGGAGAGTCCCCGTGAAGCACACCGAGCAGGACGGCGCCCGTCACCGGGCCGCCCACGAGCACGAGCACGATCCAGGTGAGGATGGACCTCAGACGATCCTCGGAGAGCGCCTTCACAGGTTCACTCCCGGAACGAGCGATCCGTGGGTGCCGAGGAGGAACAAGAACGCCATGAGCAGACAGCTCGCGACGAGCAGTCCGAAGGCGAGACGCTCGCGCTCGGGTCTCCGCCAGAGGAGCCAGGAGGCCCACAGGATGAGCACGAAGTTGAGGAACTCCATGGCGAGCCTGGGGAGAAGGGTTGGGCGGCACCGACGGAATCGGCGATGACCGAGGCACGTCGGATGTCCGGAGTGTTTATGCCGCTCGCAACTTCGATTCCCGGGAAAGGGGTGTCAAACGCCCACGCGCGGGTGTCCCTCGCGCTGGTCGGCCGGCTCCCTGCCTCGTCGACCGGGATCCTTCCTGTCCCCCGGCTGCGGCGGACGGCGTCTCGGTGTAACCTTCCCACCCGAAGAGAAGGGCTCCCACTCGTGCATCGGTCATGGATTTGAACCCAAGCGGGGCGACTCCGCTCGAAGGCGATCGGCTCCAGGGCAAGGCGAGGCCGGCCCGCGGATTCACGGCCGGGCTGGTGCTCGCGTTCGGCGCCGCGGTCGCCGTCGGCGCCCTCATCGCGCCACACTTCTCCTACAACCGGTGGGACAATTTCGTCTACTACACGCCCACGATTCTCGACGCGCACGTCCGTTGGCTCCACGGGCACTTCCCGCTCTGGACGTCGCACCAGAATCTTGGCGAGCCCCTCCTCGCCAACGGTTTGCCGGGAGTCTTCTATCCGGTCTACACGGCCGCGGTCGCCGTCGTCGAGTTGTTGGGGCGGCCCGGTTGGCTCATGGGAATCGTGGCCGCCGTCCACTTCACGCTCGGACTCGCGGGCTGGCTCCTCCTGTTCGAGCTCCTCGGCCTGCGGCGGTGGCTGGCCGCGGTGGCCGCATTTTCGGTGGAAGGGGGAGGGTTCGTGGCGCTCATCGTCCCTCTGTGGACCTTCATGGGCGGCGTTCTCTGCTGGATGCCCTGGATCCTGTACGGGTCCCTGCGCGCTCTGCGCGATCCGGAGGATCCCCGCGGCCTCTGGGTGCCGGTGGGCCTCTTGCTCCTGGCCGTCATCGGGCACCCCCAGATGGTGGCGTACGCCTGGCTGTGGCTCCTGATCACCGCGGGGCTGTTCGGGTGGGTGGAGCGCGCTCCGATTCGGGCCTGGGCACGGTGGTCCATGCTGTTGGCCTCGGGGGCTCTGCTCAGCGGGCTGGTGCTCGTGCCCGTGTACCTGGAGAGCCACCTCTCGACCCGACAGGGGATCCTCTCCTTTGCGGAGTATGCCGCCAGGAGCGTCGCACCCTCGGACCTGTTGAGCGTCATCGTGCCCGTCGTCCGCTCGATCCATGCGTACCACCTCACGACCGTCGGCTCTCTTTCCTTCTACCAGGGCTCGTGGATCGCGCTGGCGCTGGGCGCCGGCGTGCTCGCCGTCGGGGCCGGCGCGTCACGAGGCCGAAAGCTCCGGCGTGCGCGGCAGGGCGCTTCGCCCGAACTCCTCTTCCTGTGTGCGGCCGGGGGAGGGCTCCTGTTCGTGCTCCTGGCGCTCGGCCGATGGGGTGGCCTGATCCCCCTGGCCTACGGGATCCCGGTCTGGTCGTCGTTCCGGTGGCCGTTCAAGTTCCTCCTCTTCGCCGGGGCGAGCATCTCGCTGGCGGCGGGGCTCGGAGCGGAGGCCTGGCTTCGCCGCCTCTCCGAGGGGGACGCCGGATCCGCCCTCCGACTCGGCCTGGCCCTGTGGGCCGCCGTCCTCGTGGCCGTCGCGGACACGGCCGGGTGGATCGGACGCCATCCCGGCTACTTCTGGGCGTTCTGGGCACTCTTCGTGCTGTCCGCGCTCGCCCTCGTGGGAGCGGACCGACGTTGGGGGGCGACGCTGCTCGCGGTGTGCGCCTGGGGCGGCGTCGCGCTCGTTCAGGGCTTCGCACAGCTCTCGGACATCGAGCGCTACGACGAGCCCGTTGCCGCGTACGGACCATCGGTTCTGGGGATCGACGCGTCGGCTCGTGTCCTTCCGGTGTCGTTCGGTCCCCCCCCGACGGGCATGCAGGCGATGGCGCTCTATCACTCGGGCTCATTGAACGGCTACGACGTGGCCACCGGCAACACCCCCATGGTGCCGACGTGGCTCCATGCCGCTCTGCCCTCGGACGGGCTGGGTCTCCTGCCGGACTCGACCTACGAGAGACTCCTTGGAAGTCGTCTGCTGAAGGCGCTGGACATCCGCTACGCCATCGCCCCGAACGACGACCGGGAGGCCGCCGCCCGGCTCGAGCTTCACGGATTCCGGCCGATTCGGCGGTTGACCGAATCGAGCGTGTACGAGCAGGACGGGGTCCTGCCCCGCGTGTACTTCGCCCGGGAGGCACGGCCCTATTCTCCGAGAGCGGTGAGGCGAGGTCTGATCGATGATCGAGCCCCGCTGCGCACCGCCTTCCTGGAAGGGATCTCCGAACGGGCGGTGCTTCCCGACGCACGTGTCGACGCCATCGATCCGCGGCCGAACGGCATCCGAGCCGAGGTCGATGCACCCGACGGCGGCTTCGCGGTCTTCTCGTCCACCTTCTATCCGCAGTGGCGGGCCTTCGCGGATGGCAAGCGGATTCCGGTCGTCAGGGTGAACGGCCTGGTGACGGGCGCCCGGATCCCGCCGGGCACGAGAACGCTCGAGTTCCGGTTCGGCTTCGCGGGCTTCGGCCTGACCCTGCTGTCGTGCGCCTTCGGTCTTTCGACGCTGGCGCTCTGGCTCTGGACGCGGAGGCGGGCGTCGCCGACCGGGGACGCGCTCGGCTAGGGCGAGAGCCGACCGACGGCCCGCGAGCGCGACGCCGGGATCACCGCCCCGAGGTCTTGCGGGCGTAGACCAGATGCGACGAACCCACCGGAAGCCTCCATCGACGTCCGACCCAATGGCGCTCGCTCGCGAAGATCGCCTCGAGGACGGCGTTCAGGGGCGCGGGAGGCGTCGACGGGGGAGACGGGGTGCGCCTCGCCAGCCGAGACAGCCATCGCTGCGCCACGAGGGGAGCCAGCAAGAGCGTCTGAAAGGGAGTGGCGAACTCGATCGAGAATCCGGCGGCCTCCAGACGCGACTCCAGCTCGCCGGGGCGGTAGCGGCGAAAATGGGCATGGAGCTCGTCGTGGCCGCCCCACAGCGAGGGGTGGGCCGGGACCGTTCCCAGGAACGTGCCGCCATCGCGCAGGACGCGTGCCAGCTCCCGCACCGCGGCCTCGTCGTCCTCGACGTGCTCGAGCACGTCGAAGGCCGTCGCGACGTCGAACGAGGCGGATCGGAAGGGGAGCGAGGGCAGGTGAGCCGAGACGGACTTCAGCCTGCGGCGTCGACGGAGCCTCTCCATGGCGGCGGTCGAGCTCTCCACGGCGACCACGCGCCCGAAGCGCTCCATGGCCTCGCTCAGTCCGCCGCCGCCGGCACCCACGTCCAGGAGCGTCCGTGGCGGGGCGCCGGGGTCGGCCACCGTGAGGTGGGCGCCCAGCACGTCCATCACGATCCGGCGCCGGGCCCGGAACCACCAATGCCGCTCTTCCGTCTCCAGAAGGCTTCGATAGGCCTCGGGCTTCACCGGCCCTCGCTTCCGTCAGCCGGATCGCCCGCTTCCGCCACGGTATGCGAGGACGGGGCGGCCGGGCCGTCCTCGTCTCCGGCGTGGTCGCGGAAGCCTCCCCGCTCGGCGACCAGGTAGACCGGCCTGCGCTGCGTCTCGACGAAGATCCGCCCGACGTACTCGCCCATCACGCCCAGCATGAGGATCTGGACGCCGCCCAGGAAGAAGACGCCCGTGACGAGGAAGGCATAGCCCGGGATCGGGATCCCCAGGAAGAGCTTCTGGAAGACCACGATCGCCGCACCCAGCAGGCTGAGCCCGGTCACGACCAGGCCCGCGAGGCTCACCGCGCGGAGCGGCGCGGCCGAGAAGGCCGTCATCGCGTCCAGGGCGAGGACGGTCAGCTTCCACATCGAGTACTTCGTCTCGCCGGCGTGGCGCGGTGCCCGCGCGACCGTGACCTCGGCGGAGCGAAACCCGGACCACGCGACCATCCCCCGGACGAAGCGGTTGCGCTCCGGCATGCGCAGGAAGGCGTCCACCGCGGCACGGCTCATGAGGCGGAAGTCGCCCACATCCCGCGGCAGGTCGAACGAGGTGATCCGTCCCATGAGCCGGTAGAAGAGCCCGCTGCTCCAGCGTTTGACGACGCTCTCCCCATCGCGCCGCTCTCGGCGGGCGTACACCACGTGGAAGCCCTCACGCCAGAGTCGCACCATCTCGGGGATCACCTCGGGAGGATCCTGCAGGTCGGCGTCCATGAGCACCACGGCTTCTCCCCGCGCGTGGCCCAGCCCTGCGGTCGTGGCCGCCTCGTGACCGAAATTCCGGGTCAGCGCGACGAACCGGACCCGAGCGTCGGATCGCGCGAGGTCCCTGAGCCGCTCGAGCGTACCGTCGCGACTCCCGTCGTCCACGAAGACCACTTCCCAGGCCGGCTCGAGTGGGTCGAGGCTCTCCCGGATCCGTTGCAGGAGAACCTCGACGTTTCCTTCTTCGTCGTGGCAGGGAACCACGATCGACAGGACCATTCGCTCCGGGCTCCGCGGCGTGTTGGAGGGGGCTGTAGAAGGAAGACCGACTCGGTACGGGAAGGCCAGCACGCAGGGTAGAACGCGGCCGGGGGTGGGGCAAGGTCGGGGGAGGCGGGTCGCCCCCGGCACGGCGGACCGGATCCGCCGTGCCGGAAGCGAGCGTGGTCTACAGACCAGCCACCAGGACCACGTCGACCCGTCCGTCTCCATTGAGATCGGTCAGCTCGGCGACGGCCATGGCTCCCGACCGGACCTGAAGGACGCGGACGCCGCGTCTGGGCTCGATCCACCGGCCCGTGAGGGCGTAACGACCACCCATGCGCTGGCGGATGACGTCGAGGCGACCGTACACGCTCCCACCGAGGATGTCGATCAGCATCCTGGCGTCGAAGGCGTCTCGTCGTGCTCCGTACCATCTCCGGTCGAACCGCACGTCGTTCCACCGTTCCCGCTCCCAACGAACCCTCGGCGACCTGTAGGACCCAAGACCGAATCCCTTGTCTACGCACCACTTGCGGCCGAAGACCGGGTGGCCGGCCCCGCTCCGGCAGAACGACGGAGCGTTGCCTCGCTCGCCTTCCCACCGCTCACGCTCGCGCGAGCCCCTCTCGCGGTCGTAGGCATCGCGGCCGTTCCGGTCCCGACCACGGTCGTCACGCCCGTAGGCGTCGCCACCGCGGCCATCGCGATCGTAGGCATCTCGGCCGTAGCTGACGCTCCCATAGCCGTCCCGGTTGGTCGCGTCGCGTCGAACCGCGACCCTGTCCGGCTCCACATAGGTCACGCGGGGCGCGTCCCGCATGCTCGACGGTCCGTTTGCGATCTCCTCACGGATGTCCACGTTCCGGAGCGTCCAGTCCCACCAGTCGTTCGCCTGCGCTTCGGCTCCATTCGGAAGAGCCGCCAGCAGGAGAGCCATCGCGCTCAGACTCGCGTATCTCATGGTCATCCTCCCTTCGTCCCGTCGTTTCAGCGGGGCTGCGGGTGGCAGCCGCCTGCTGGACGAAGATGAAGCAGGGAGTATGCCCGTGCGTCGATCTGCTCATTAACTGGTTACACAACAATGGTTTACGTGATCGGATGCTGGTTGCCAAACCGAGAATACGTCCCCTGGAGAGGACATGTGTGAACGAGCACACCGCTCGAACGTCGGTTCCGCGATCACGCAAAGATTTCCCCGTGGGGGCCCCGGTTGCCGCCCCGGACGACCCCGCCGGTGAATGGCCGGAAGCGCTGGCAACAGGCTCGTGTGCGTCGGTGCGCAACAGCGTGTACCCCAAGGGCTGGCCCACGTCTTGCTGGCCAAGGTGGGCAATTCGTCCCACGCAGGGGACGGACCGCTGCTCAGAGCAAACCCGTCGAAAGGCGGGGGCGCAGAGCCACGGAGCTACAGCGGCGCGGGGGGCGCCGCCAAGCTCGCCGGGCCGCCAGCGACTCGAGGAACGAGCTCACTGGCGGCCCTTCTCATTCTACCCACCCGGACTGCCCCTCCCTCGCACGCACGCAGGAGGTGTATCCATGTTCGACGCGATCCTCGAATCTCTTCCTCCCGGTTGGCGCGGAGCCGCGCAGATGGTCGTCGGCATCGTGGCCTGGATTCCGGCATGGCAGCAACGCGCCTTGAACGCCGTGCTGTCCCCCGGTGGAGCCTGGAGGTCGGTGGGCAGCTGGCTCTTCTTGCTGCTGCCGGCCCTGGTGCTGGTGGCGGCGTTGTGGACGACGATGCTCTCGGCCTACACGCTGCCCTTCCGCTCGGGCAGGACCGCGTACGTTCGCACGCTGGCCTTCGCGTGGTGGGATGCGGCTCGTGGTGTCGCGGTGTTCTGGGCGGGGCTGGTCCGTCTCGGCCTGGTGGTGGTGGGCCTCGTGTGGGGCGCGCTGCGCTATACGCTGGTTCTGGCCGGCAAGCTGATCCGGTCGTTGTTCGCCACGCCCGCCGCGGCGCTGGACTGGACGGCGCGGCGGTATTTCAAGCCGGGCGTCCCCTGGGTGGCGTTCGTGCTGATCCTTGGTTGGTCTGCGTTGGAAGGCGCGGTCTTCAGCTTCACGCTGCGGCCCACGATCTACGAGGTGCTGTACGACCTGACGGGTGCGCCGCCGAGCCAGGCGCTCCTGACGCCGATCCTGTTCGTTCTGCTCTTCCTGCTGGTGGCGGGCAGCTTCGCTTGCATCCAGGTGCTGACGGAGGCGATCCGGAAGCGGAACGCGAAGGAGATCCTCCAGATGGTCGTGGTGGAGTTCTTCGTGATGTTCTTCGAGGTGGTCTTCCTTTACAGGGAGCTCATCGACGCCATCACCCCGTGGATCGCACAGCAGACGGGTGATCAGGTACGATTGGGGCTCGTCTCGACCCTCGCGCTCGCCTCGTTCGGCTGGATGGGCGTGCGTGGCATGACGTGGTTCCTCTTCGGGCGGTTCGGGACCCCGGCGCTGATGGCCATCCTGTCGCGGGAGACGCTCGGAATGGAAGAGGCCGCCGAGTCGCCGGCGGCCACGGACCCCATGCGTTGGTGGCGCGACATGCTGACGGATCTCAAGAAGGAGCGCACGTGGTTCCGTGCGCGGGCCGACGAGCTCGCGGAGCTCATCGCGCTTCCGGTCCTGCAGATCCTCGCCGTCATCTTGAATTTCTGCATGATCGTGATCACGGGACTGCCGGCGTTCGACCTGCCGTTCGCATCGCTGGAAGAGGCGATGGCGCGCGTTCCCAGGCGCGCCGCTCGGGAAGGCGTGCGTGCGACGGTGGTGGAACCCGTGCCGGAGGTGTGACCATGGTCCTGGCACTCCTGTACGCAACCCGCTTCCGCTGGAAGCCCTGGTTGCGGATGCGATTCTTGCTGGGCGGACTGGCCTTGGTGCTGATCGTCGCGAGCTGCACCGGTACGAGCGCTCCGGTGGGTCCGCGTAGCTCGATGTTCATCGGAATCGACGTGAGCGGATCGTTCCAGAAGTCCGGGCGCTACGATGATGCCATCGCGTTCGCCGCCTACTACATCCATGCTCATCTGGCCGGCCTCGGCAGTCTGGATCAGCCGAAGAACCTGTTCGTCGGCTCGATCGGAGGGGAGCATCCCGGGCAGCCTCAGGCGTTTCATCCGATCCAGGACTTCCAGGGCAAGAGCACGGCCCGGATCGCGGAGGACCTGAGGGAGTGGTTCCCGGCCGACGAGCCGCTCACCGACTTCAACGCGTTCTTCGCGCGGACCGCGACGGAGGTGAAGCGCCGCAACCTGGTGCTGACGCCCATCACGGTCGTCATGCTGAGTGACGGCGTGCCCGATCTCGGGCGAAAGGACAATGATCCCAAGGCCGCGTACCGGAACATCGATCTGAAGCCACTGGAATACCTGGCGCGGCACGTGACCGTGCGGCTCCTCTACGCGAATCCGGAGGTCGCCGCGAACTGGGAGCACGACGTACCCCGCGATCGCGTCAGGATGTGGACGGTGGACAACGTCGTGATGGCCGGCTGGAGGGAACAGCTCCTCGACACCGTGGGCCGCGGGGCGTACGAGGCGGGCGACACGGAGTCGACCGAAGGGCGAAACGGGGTCGAGATGGCGTCAGCGGAGGGAGTGCGTGCCGGAGACGCCGATTCGACGGACGACCACGCCGTGGTCGCCGACTCGGCCGCCCTCGCGAGCCTGGCGATGGCCACGGAGCTGGACGCCAAGGGCTACGAGCCGGAGCGTCTCGAGGATGAGGAAGGGGCCGCGGAAACGCCGGCCAGGCCCGCATTTCCGCCCGGCAGCCCCGCGCTCTGGCGCTGGATCAAGGACAACGTGGACTACCGGGTACGGGCCCGCGTGCTGTAGCACGCACGCGACCTTTCTCCCTCGCTCCACGGCGGTGTCGGCCGGACGCGCGACGGCCCTCTTGTGCTCCGAGCGTGCGGGTGTTTAGCGTTCGCCGTTCGGCCGACACCACCCACCCTCCCGCGTGGACCTATGCCCCCGCACCTGGACGCCGCCGCGGTCCGGGCCTCGGCCGAGGCCACGCGCGTGCTGGTATCTCCGCTCTACTATTCCTCGGCCGTGGAGTGGCGGGCCGCGGTGCACGATGCCCTGCGCTCCTTGTTCTCGGCGGACCAGACCATGAGCATCGTCGCCGGCTCCGACGAGCTGGTCCTGAGTGAGGACATCGACCAGGCCGTGCTGAGGTCGTTGCGGGTGTGGTTCGACGAATTCACGCCGGAAGGGCGCGTCACGATGTCGGATCCGGTGGTGAACGAGTGGAACGACCGCCGGCGTGCCTCCGGAATCGCGGTCTACACGCGTGACCTGATCGACCACGTCATCGACCATCGCGTTAGGGACTCCCAATACGTCAACGAGGCGCTCGTCCCGAACGGGATCCGTTTCTGGCAGGGCCTGTACGCCAAGGGCGCCGCGAACAGCGACGCCATCCTCTGGGTCTCGTATGCGCGAACGGAACGGGAGCCCTTCGGTGAGGCGGCCGTTCCACTTCTGTCTCTCCTGGTGCCCGCCTTCCAGGCCGGGCTCGATGTGCTCGATCGGCTGGAGGTTGCCCGTGCCGCGCTGGACGCGCTCGCGCATCCTCTGGTCGTCTTCGACCCGGCCGGTCACGAGCTGCATCGAACGACCGCGCTCGTCGAGCTGACGGCCCGGGACCCGAGTCCCGCGATCCTGGCACGAGCACGCGGGCTGGCCAAGGAGCTCTCCACGGCGCTCGATCTGGCCGGGAGCGATGGCCCTCCGCGACCGGCCGCCCGCGTGTCGAGCGACCGTGGGGACTACATCCTCCGGGTGACCCGCTTGCCGGAAGGCCTGTTCTTTTCGGTCCCGACGGTGGCCGTGCTCGTGCAGCCCCGTGCGCAGGCGGCCTTTCCTGGTCCGGAGGCACTCCGGATCACCCACGGCCTCACGGAACGCGAAGCGCAGGTGGCCCTCCTTCTGGCCCGGGGTGCGACACGCGATCGGATCGCCCAGGCACTGGGCATCAGCCCGCACACGGCTCGATCGCACACCGAAAAGGTCTTCGTGAAGCTCGGGATCACGACCCGGAGTGCGGTCGCGGCCGCCCTCCTGGACGCTGCCGGCCGAACCTCCTGAGGCCCCGGAAGCTCCACCGGCCGCGGTGCGGCCCCATCGGACAAACATCCGATTCGCGGTCCCGCGGCCTCTCCTAGCTTGCCTCGCATCACCCGGAGCGGTGGCTCGGCGGCAAGCGTCCGAGCCTCCCGTTCGGCATGGATCCGCGGCAATGGAGGCCGTCATGTCATTCCACGACCTGTCCGTTTCGGTTCGCATATCGGTTCTGCTCACTGTGGCGCTCGGCTGTTCGGACGTCGCCGCGCCGACCCGTCCGGACGACGGTGGCACGTTCTCCGCTCGGGTCTCCGGTGGCGTCGCCCGGACCTTCGGCGGTCGTGCCGTCTTCGACGGCGATGTGTCGGACCCGCGATTCGGCTTCGCGATCGCCCTGGTCGATTCGAGTGCCGTCGCCGGTCACCCGACCGTGGGGCATGTGGTCTATCTCTACCGTGAATCGGCGGGGACGCCGCCCGTCGGTGACTACTTGGTGGGCCCTCGGTCCAGCTTCCGGGCCGGGCTCGCGCTCAGAGGGGAAGGGGAGGAGGCTCCGCTCCTCTGCGTGGCCGCATCAGGCACCGTGCGCGTGGCCCTCGTGACCGCTGCGGGTGTCTCGGGCACGTTCGATCTGGACGCTCTCTGCCGCAGGGAGGGCAGTGACCCGGTGACGGACACGATCAAGGCCATTGGGTCGTTCCACGCCGTCGCCGACGTCGTCGGCGTGCCCGATGAAGTGACCGAGCTTCCCCTGCTCCGCGGCCGCTTCGATTTGCTCACGGCCCGCGGCGAGCCGGTTCCGACGGCGGTCTTCGACGGGATCATCCTCGTGGGGGAGGACGAGTTCTTCCACCTCGAGATCACGGTGAGCGACGGGTACATCGCGCTCGACGGCACGGGTGCGTACGAGCACCGCGTGTCTCAGGACGTTCGTGTCGACGGGTACCCTGCGCCCAGCCTCGACTGGGTGGATCGGGGCGTCTGCACGCCCGCGGGCGCCGAGCTCCGGTGCATGTCGAACCTACGCGCGAACACGGCGTTCACGGCCGAGCTCGACGGGGAAGCTCTCGAGATCACACAGGACCTGAACGGCGAGGGCTTGGCCGTACCCTATCGGTACGTGCCCATGGGCAGCTGACAGTGCGCATGGGCAGCTGACAGGAAGAACGCCTCACGCCTCCGCAACCTGTGCGAGGAGATGCCCGGCCTCCGATGACGATCCGGTCGAGAACGGCGCGTCGACCTCGACGACTTCAGGGTGCGGACCGCCGCTTCAACCGCCCACGACCTTCTCGATGCGGATCGGCTCGGGATAGCGGATGGGTCCGAGCGGTGTCTGGATGGAGGGTGTCGCCTCCAATCGGATCCGGCTGGACCCACCCTCTCCCGACGCGGCGAGCGCGAGATTGACCAGTCCCTCGAGCTGATCGTTGAAGAACTGGAGCAGGTCGAGCTGCACCGGGACCTGCACGATCACCGGTTTGCCGGGAGGGAGCACGTACTCCTGGTCGAGCTGTCCACTCACCGTCTTCTTGTCATCCAGGAACAGGGTCCAGTCAAGCTTGAGCAGGCGCGCCTGGACGTTGTTCGCGGGATTGTCGGCCTCGACCTGGATCACGGTCTGGAAGGGGAGCGTCCCCTGCGCAATCGCGGCCGCGAGGCGGGCGACCTGCAAGGTGCTCAGGTCATTGAAGCTCCGGGTCGACTGGATGGGAATCCCGGCCAGGGTGGTCTCCGACGTGCCCGCCAGGGAGAAGTCCACGTCGCGCAGCGCCGCCACCTGTCGGAGCGTGGCGCAGCCGCCGAGCATCAGGAGGGCGGAGAAGGCGGCGACGATGCGGCCGCGGCTCGGCCGGATTCTTGGACGTTCCATACGGGCTCGCCTCGAACGGGGTGGGATCGCAAACGCGAGGGTCGTTCCATGGTCGATCCCCGCGACGTGGGCGAAGCGTAGGATTGGACCGCCGGCCCGGCAAGCGCCCCCGTGGCCCGGCAAGCGCCCCCGTGGACCGGCAAGCGCCCCCGTGGACCGGCAGGCGCGCCGAGTACCTCAACGGAGTGGGTCGCGTACGACGCCCTCCTTGGTGATGGCCACCGGCTCGATGCTCCCGTCCGCCCGGAAGTGCAGCTCGTCGATGCAAACGACGCGGTGGTTCCGGTCGGTCTCGCCCAGAGGCCGTCTGTGGTAGACGATGTACCACCGGTCCGACCCCGGCACGTGCAGGACGGAGTGGTGGCCCGCGCCCGTCGCTACCGCCGGGTCCTGCTGCAGGATCTTGCCGACGCGCCTGAACGGGCCCGTGGGAGAGGAGGCGACCGCGTAGGCGACCGCGTAGTCCGGCCCGGTCCATCCGCCCTCGGACCACATGAAGTAGTAGCGTCCGTCCTTTCGGAGCATGAACGAGCCCTCGACGTATCCTTCGGGCGTGATCTCCTTGAAGATCGTGCCGTCATCGAACGGCACGAAGCCGGAGAAGTCGCTCTTCAGCCGCGCGATGTTGCAGTGGCGCCAGCCCCCATACGTGATGTACCACGTGCCGTCTCCGTCCTGGAAGACGAACGGGTCGATCGGCTGCGCGCCGTTGTGGAAGCGCCCGATCAACGGCTTGCCGAGGTAGTCCTCGAAAGGACCGCCGGGAGTGCGCGAGCGTGCCACGCCGATACCACCGACCTCGTCGTCGCTCTGGATGTCGTTGGCCGAGAAGAAGAGGTAGTACCAGCCGTCCTTCCGGACGACCGAAGGAGCCCAGAGCGCACGATGCGCCCAGGTCACGTTCTTCAGGTCGAGGATGTGCGGATGCTTCGTCCACGTCACGAGGTCGGGCGACGAGAACGCGTCCATGTACGTCTGGTCGTCGTAGGGCGCCGAAGTGGTCGGATAGACCCAGTACGCGTCGGCGAAAACGTGTGCTTCCGGGTCCGCGTACCACCCCGGGAAGATGGGATTCCCGGATCGGACCGCCTGCGCCCCGGCGGGTGGGGTCGCGCTCGAAAGGGCCAGCGAGGCCGCCGCGAGGGGCAGGGCGGCGCGCATCACCCACGCAAATCGATTCCGGCTCATGCTCGACGACTCCCCGGTTCGGTCGTGATCGATTCCGGCGACCTTTCGATCGCAGCTGCGCCTCGAGGGTAGCCGAAGACGCTACTCAGCGTTATCCGGCGCCCTCAGTTCCCCCTCAGCGCGTCGGCCGGCGGTACCCGTGCCGCCCGCTCGGCCGGGATGATGCTGGCGAGCCCCGCCACCGCCAGGAAGATCACCGCGACGCCCACGAGCGTACCCGGATCCAACGGCTTCACGCCGAAGAGGAGCGAGCGCATCACCCGCGACAACGCGACGGCGGCCACCAGGCCCAGCACGATCCCCGTGCCGGCGAGCGCCATGCCGTGCGAGAGGAAGATCTTCCGTATCCTGCCGGCGTCCGCCCCGAGAGCGGCGCGCACGCCCATCTCCGCCGTTCGCTGCGTCGCGACGTACGAAAGCACCCCGTAGATGCCCACGGAGCCCAGGAAGAGCGCGATCAGGGCGCCGAGCAGCAGGAGCGACATCGTGAACGTGGTGCGGCTCAGCGAAGCGTCGACGATGTCCTGCATGGTGCGGACATCGGTGATGGGAAGGTCCGGGTCCAGGGACGTCACCGCTTCGCGGATCGCCGGGACCAGAGACTTCGGGTCTCCTCCGGTGCGTACGACCATCATCATGGCGCGCACGCCGCCGCCGACGGAATCCAACATGGGCTTGTAGGCGACCTGCTCGACCAGGCTGTCCAGCCCCCGGTTGTGCACGTCTCCCACGACGCCGACCGTATGGGCCGGCGCTCCACCGATGGTGATCCGCTTGTTCAGCGCGCTCGCGTCGGGCCAGAACTGCTTCTTGAACGCCTCGCTGATGATGATGGTGCCCAGACGCGAGTTGTCGTCGTCGGTCGTGAACTCGCGTCCCTCCAGCACCGGGATCCCCATGGTCTTGAAGTAGCCGGGCATCACCCTGCGGAAATGGAACGCGTGCGGGAATTCGCCCTCGGGAGTCGGGAACTCCTCGATGTTCGCCGTGATGTAGGAGGCGAGGCCCGTCAGCGGGAGAGAGTTGATCCCGGACGCGGACGTCACGCCGGGGATCGCCTCGAGCTTCTGGGCGAGCTGGGTATAGAACTGGGCGACCGCCTCGCCCGACCCGTACTTGGCGGGCGTGGGCGAGAGTCGGAAGGTCATCACGCCCTTCGCGTCGAATCCGGGATCGACCGACCGGAGTGCCCGGTAGCTGCGGATCATCAACCCCGATCCGACCAGCAGCATCAGTGCCAGCGCCACTTCCAGGACCACCAGAACGCTCCGCGCGTGCAGGCGCTGCCTGCCGATCGCGCCTCGTCCCGCGTCGTTTAGCGTGAGCAGCACCTTTCGGGCACTGACCCGGAGCGCCGGGAGGATCACGAGCAGGAGCGCGGCCACGAGGGCCACGCCCAGGGTGTAGAGGAGCACCGTGCCGTCGAGGCCGATGGCGTCGAGACGGGGCACGCTCGCGGGAGCCGCGGCGACCAAGGCGCGGGTGCCGAGGTAGGCCAGCCCGATCCCGAGGACCGCTCCGGCGAGGGCCAGCACCACGCTCTCCACCAGGACGTACCGGATCAGTCGCCCGCGTCCGGATCCCAGCGCCAAGCGCACGGCGTTCTCGCGTGTACGCGCCTCGGCGCGGACGAGAAGCAGGTTGGTGACGTTGCTGCAGGCGATGAGCAACACCATGGCCATGGTGCCCAGGAGGATGAGGAGGGGCGTCCTCACCCCGCTTACGAGGGCGTCGCGGAAGGTCCGAACCCGGGCCTTGCCGTTGAAGACCCCGCTCATCCAGACGGGTCCGTACCCGGCCTCCGGGAACCGTGCGATGAGGCTCTCGGCGTCGGCGACCGCTTGGGCCACCGTGACCCCGGGCTTCATGCGGGCGATGCCGTTCAGGTGGTGGCCCCCGAAGTTCTCGCTCGCCGGATCGAGCTGGTGCGGGATCCAGACGTCGATCTCGGGCGTCGGGAAGTCGTAGTCCGACGGCATGACGCCGATGACCTCCCACTTCATTCCGTTCAGGTCGATGCTCTTCCCGATGATGCCCGGATCGGAGCCGTATCGGTCCCGCCAGAGTCCCTCACCGATGAGCACCACCCGCGGACCTTGCGGCGCGTCCTCCTCGGCCGTGGGGAGGCGGCCGATGCGCGGCTTCGTGCCGAGAAGCTCGAAGGCGGTTCTCGTCATCGCCGACACGTCGACCTGCACGGGAGGACCGTCGTCTCCCACGAGAGGCCACTGGAGATCGCCCGCAGAGTAAGCGCCGAATTCCTGGAAGGCGCGGTTGTTGTTGACGAAGTGCCAGTAACCGCGGTCGGAAAAGGGAATCCAGTCGGGTCGCCCGGGGCCGGGCCGAACTCCGGCTTCGACGCTCACCAGGCGGTCGGCGTGCGGATAGGGGAGGGGCTTGAGTAGCACGCCTTCGGCCACGGAGAAGATCGCGGTGTTCGCCCCGATGGCGACCGCCAGGGTGAGCACCGTCACGATGGTGAAGGCGCGCTCCTTGGTGAGCACGCGGAGTGCCACCCGCAGGTCTTGAAACAGCGAAGACATCGTCCCGACCCCCCTCACGTTCCGTCCCCTCCCCACGCCCCGGATGGCCGCGGCAACGGCGACGGCTGTGTCTATCTGCGCCGAAAGAAGCTTCGGGTCAAGGGGTCCCGGTTCGCCTTTCGGGTGCTCGACTTCGCCGTGCCCGTCAGTTGACGAGGGCCGTGCACAGAGTGGCCCGACGGAGTTGCCCTTGGTACCAATCCGTGCGGGTCGTGCCGCCCATGAGGTCTTCCCGCCGCCGGACGCCTTCTCCCGCCCTCGCGTACCCGATCCTATCTTGCCCGGCACCCTCCTGTCCTGGCCGATAACCTTCCCACCTTGGCCGATATCATGAGAATCTCATCGACGTCATGGGACTCTCCTACTACCCGCGTTGGCACGGGACCCTCGAGGATCGACCGTAACCTCCACGGCCTGATCGGGCGCTACCGCAAGCCGATCGTCGTCGTCGAATACTCCGGCCTTCAAGAGGGCCGTGAACGACATCGTCTTCAACCTCCCCGACGACATGGGGAAGCGAACCGCCATCCGGGAGCCGCTCGGGTCGTCCGGTCGCTGACGGAGACCGGTCGGCTGCGGAGACAAGAGGTGCTCGTTCGAACTGACCGGTCGTCGGAGGCGATTCCTTCCTGAGCGGTCCCCCGAGCGCACAGACGAAGGGCGGGACTCCTGTGGAGTCCCGCCCCGGGCCTGCATGTCGTTCTGGTCGCGGGCGGCTAATCCACCACCAGATAGCGCCGCATCGCACCCGCCTTCTTTCCACGTGTCGGGAGCTGATCCTGGGCCACCTTCGCCGTGACGGTCACGGGCTCGGCACCGTCGTCACGCGCCGAGCAGCCGTCCGGTCGCGCTCCGGTTACCCAGATAGCGACCGTTCCCGCGCGTAGCTGCCAGTCGTCCTTGCCGGACGGAGCCCCACCGATTGCCTCGCCGTGCTTGGTCGCCAGGCACGTCCCCGTCACCTGGACCCGCTCGCCAACGTGCGAATCGGACGCGACGAGATCCGCGATGGTGACGACCGCGACACTCGGCGTGGTGGGAGTCCCGTCCGTCTGCGTGCTCGCGGTCTGGTCGGCGTCGGCACCCTGTTGCGTTTCGGCCTTGCCGTTGCCGGTGTTCGCGCCGTGGTCGTTCTTGGCCTCGCTCTGGGCCTGCCCGCCCTGGTCGGCCTTGGCGTCGTTGCCGACCTTCGCGTCGTCATCGGACTTGGCCTTGTTGCCGGCGTTGTCGGGCTTGCCGCCCTGGTGGTCGGCCTTGCCGCTGGCGTTCCCGCCCTGGTCGTTCTTGGCCTCGCTCTGGGCCTGCCCGTCCTGGTCGTTCTTGGCCTCGCTCCGGGCCTGCCCGCCCTGATCGGCCTTGGTGTCGT
>CAZVYM010000008.1:0-67599 GCA_964630935.1 uncultured Gemmatimonadaceae bacterium
TCTTCGACGGCCAGATCGTCAGCGAGGACGACGTCAAGGCGCACGAGCTCGAGGAGGCCGGCTTCGACGTGGCCTGATTCGCCACACCCCACGGGGCTTCGGCCCGCCTTCGCTTCCGTCCTGGGACGGCCGAGAAGGCGGGCCGGTCCTTTTTCAGCGACCTGTCAGCGACCCGGGGAGACCTCCACGCCATTTCCCCGGTGCGACCCCTTCTCCGACCTCTCCTTCGCGGCCGCTACTCTTCGTCGACGCGGTGGAAGACGTGGATGCCGCGGGCGCTCAGATGATCGAGGACCGCCTGGAAACAGGTCTCGTTGCGCCCGACGATTTCCGGGGGCGCCACGCCGGGCTGCTTCCAGAGTCCCGACGCGACCAGGTGCACCATGGCTGTGCACGAATAGCCGGTCGTGCGCGCCATGGACGACGTCTCCGTGTCGGGGTCGTAGTAGTCCAGGATGTTGAAGACGTGACGGACGTTCTTCCCGTCCTTCCTGCCCGTCACCTCGACGCGCAACACCGTGAGGTCCGGCTCGCCATCCTCGAAGCGCCAGGCGTGGAAGAGCAAGGCCTCCGTGACATCGCGCGGGCGCACGCGGCCCGATGCGGCCTGGATCTCCTGCCCGGAGAAGAAGCCCGCCTCGCGTAGCACCCGCATGAGCTCGGCATGGCCGGGATAGCGCATCGTCTTCTCGACCATTTCGGGCGCTCGGGAGGTCTTGAGGAGCGAGCGCAGCCCGTCGGTCAGGAACGCCTCGAGCGTCCCCAGTCCGGGGAAGTTCACCAGCTCGACCTCGGAGAGCGCGGGGAGCGTGACCTCTTGGCCGTTTCTGCGCAGCCGTGCCGGACGCACATACTCCTCGATCACGTCTCCCGGGGAGAACGGGGCCTTGTAGTCCCAGGGCCACGTGCGCTCCACGGGAAGGCCGCCTACCAGACAGTGGAAGGAGTGGGTCTCGTCGAGATCCTCTTCCAGACGGCCGAGGATCAAGTGCGTGAAGCCCGGAGCGATCCCGCAGTCCACGAGACACGGGACACCGGCGGCCGTGGCACGCTCATGCAATCCGAACGCGTCTTCCGGAAAGAACGAGATATCCACGATCGGGATGCCGTGCCCGAGGACGTGCTCGAGCATGGCGTAGCCCATGTATCCCGGTACGGCCCCGACCACCAGGTCGGCGCCGGACACGGCATCGCTCACGTTGTCCGCGTCGGAGAGATCGGTGGGCAGCGTCTTCGCTCCTGCCGCCTCGAGGCGCTCCAGAGCCACCGGGTCCACATCCGCCACGGTCACGGAGAAGTCGTCGACGGCCGTGAGGTCACGCACGATCGCGCCGCCTACGCGGCCGCCTCCCAACACCACGATGTTCAGGATCGCCTCCTTGTTTCGGTGGATGTCCGGACCCGGAATGACGGTGTTTGCGCGGTGGTGTGCAAGTCCCCGGGGGACGCACGTCATACGGGTCGACAGCGACATCGAACCGGGAGGGAGCATGAACGGGCTGAGACGAATCGTGTCGGCGGTTCTGGCGGGGGGTGCGCTGGGGGCCGGAGCCATGCTCGGGGGGGCGGCGCCCGTGGCGGCACAGGGGTGGATCGAGCCACCGGTGAGGGTCCACGACGGGTGGGCCGTGCACAAGGTGCGCAGTGACGTTCAGGTGCACATCCGGGGCAGGGTGGCCCGGGTGGAGGTGTCGGAGTGGTTCCGCAACGACGGAGGGCGCCTGGCCGAAGGGGAATATCTCTATCCGCTCCCCGGGGAGGCCGTCTTCCAGGGATTCTCGCTCTTCCAGGGCGACGCCGAGCTGAGGGGCGAGATCATGGATCGGAACCGGGCGCGGGGCATCTACGAGGAGATCGTCCGCAGGCGCCGCGACCCCGCGCTCATCGAATTGGCGGGTCAGGGTCTCCTGCGTGCCAAGATCTTCCCGATCCAGCCCGGCGAGGAGCGCCGGGTGAGCCTGCGCTACACCCAGGTTCTGGAGCGGGCGGGAGACGCGCTCCAACTTCGATACCAGGGCGCGGTGCCCGGGAGCGCCGTCGTGGCGGCCGGGCGGGCGCCCGATCTCGAGCACAGGGAGATGCCGCGGTCCACGACATCGAGCTTCCGCGTCGTGGTCGAGGACGGCGACGGCTTCCTCGAGCCGTTCTCGCCGACGCACACCCTGGAAGTGCATCGGTCCGGGGGGCGGATGACGGTGGAGATCCCCGGTCGGATCACAGGCCGCCTCTCCCTCTTCCTTCCGCTCAAAGGCGAGGCCGTCGGGCTCTCGCTCGTCACGCACCGGCTTCCCGGTGAGGACGGCTACTTCATGCTCACGCTCTCGCCGGGATCCGTGAAGGTCGACGCGGAGCCCCGCGACGTGACCGTAGTGCTGGACGTGTCCGGCTCCATGGCAGGCGGCAAGATCGAGCAGGCGCGCCAGGCGCTCCACGGGATCCTGGGCACCCTCGGCCCGTCCGACCGCTTCCGACTCCTCGCCTTCTCCAACGCGGTGCGCATGCAGAGCACCGGGTGGAGTCGGCCCCGGGGGCAGGAGCTGGAGCGGGCGAACCGCTGGGTCGACGCGCTCGTGGCCGACGGAGGGACGAACATCGGGGCCGCGCTCGACGAGGCGTTCCGCCTCGAGAGCCCGGAAGACCGGCTTCCCGTGGTGATCTTCCTCACCGACGGGCTCCCGACCGTGGGCGAGACCTCGGCCGAGAGCCTGGCGGAGCGCGCCGAGGCGTGTGCCGGGCGCGTACGGCTGTTCGCCTTCGGCGTGGGCCACGACGTGAACACGATGCTCCTCGACCGGCTGGGGAAGGCGGGCCGGGGAAGCACCGAGTACGTCGAGCCGGGAGAGAACGTGGAGCGCGCGATGAGTCTGTTGGCCGCGAAGATCCAGCACCCTGTCCTCACCGACCTGGAGATCGCCCGCGCGCCGGTCGAGCTGGACGAGATCTATCCGGTGAGCATTCCCGACGTCTTCGCCGGCGAAGATCTAGTGTTGTTCGGGCGCTACCACGGCCAGGGCGAAGGTCGGCTCGAAGTGCGCGGAAAACGTGCCGGCTCGACCGCCTCCTTCGGGACCGGCGTGTCGTTTCCGAAGGAGAGTGACGCGAACGGCTACATTCCGCGTCTGTGGGCGTCGCGGAAGCTCGGATACCTGACGCGCCAGATCTGGACCGAGGGCAAGACCGAGAGCCTCGTGGAGCAGATCCGCGCGCTGGCGCTGCGGTACGGGCTGCCCAGCGAGTATACGTCCTACCTGGTGCAGGAGCCCGAGGTAGTGATGGGTGGTGGCAGGAATCGGACGATCGTTCCCGGACGGCCGGCGAGCCCGGTGTCGGCTCCGACCACCGGCGCGATCGCCGTGCAGCGCGCCGCGGAAGCGAAGGCGCTTCGCGACGTGACGTCGATGGGCAAGCTGGCCGCGGCCGAAGCTTCGCTCGAGGAGCGCGTGCGCACGGACGGAGACGCCGCGTCGACGCGCATGGTGGCGGGTAGGCTCTTCCACCTTGAAGACGGGGTATGGAAGGACGGGGCGATGACCCCCGACCAGGAGGTTGTGCACGTGAAGGCGTTCAGCGCAGCGTACTTCCAGATCCTGGGTGCGCTTCCCGAGCTGAAGCTCGTGCTCGGAACGCTGAACCCCGTGATCGTCGCGGGACGGAAGGTGGCTGTCGAAGTCGGGAGCGAAGGCATCGAGAAGCTCGAGCAGGGCCGTGTGCGGGAGCTGGTGAGCCGCTTCCGTGGGCCCGGTGGAGCACGGTGAGCGTCGACTGGAGCGAGCTGTACCGAACGACCTTCCCGGACCTGGTCCGGTTCCTCCACCGAAAGGTGTGGGATCCGGACCGGGCGAGGGACCTGGCGCAGGAGGCGTTCGTCCGCGCCCTGAGCCACCGTCCTCGACGTGCCCGGGCGTGGCTCTTCCAGGTGGCGGCGAACCTGGCGCGCGACGAGGCCCGCACGGTCCTGCGTCGCCGACGGCACCTGGCTCTGCTCAAGAGCGAGATGTCGGAGCGGCAGGAGGCCGTTCCGGATCCGACCCGGGCGATGGAAGAGCGGGAGCGGTTGCGCACCGTGCGCGCGGCGCTCGATGCGCTCACGGAGCGCGATCGGGAGGTGCTGCTCCTCTGGGACGCCGGACAGAGCTACACGGAGATCGCGGAGCAGACGGGTCTGGCGGTGAGCGCCGTGGGAACGACGCTCGCCCGGGCCCGGCGGAGGTTGGTGGAAGCATATGAAGCGACGGAGGAAGGCCATGTCGCACGTCACTGATGGCGATCTGCACGCCTGGTTGGACGGCGCCCTGGACGAGCTGGGCGACGCCGAAGCCGAGCGGGTCCGCAGTCACCTCGACGGGTGTGAGGTGTGCAGACGCCGCCTGGAGGAGGAGCGGCACATCCGTGAGGCCGCGGGCCGGATCCTCTCGGCCGCCGCGCCGGACGTGCGGCTTCCCACCCTGGAGGAGCTCCGCTCGGTGGCCGTCGCGCGCGAGACCCGGGTGCGATCGGGGCGTCGAATCCAACGGCTGGCCTGGGCGGCCTCCGTGGTGGTGGCCCTTGGAACGGGGTGGATGCTCCGCGGAGAGTGGTCGGTGGGCCCGAGAGCCTCGAACGCGGCGGCGGAGCCGTCCGTGAGCAGTCCCGAGACGGCGGGTGAGCCGACGCCTCGGAAGGCGGCGGAAACGGAGACGCCAGCGCCGTCCGCGACGCGGCAACCCGAGGTGGCTTCGGATGAGAGCGCGGGGAAGATGCCTGCGGACGCCGATCGCTCCCGGACCGTCGGGCAGGCGATGGGCGGGGCGGAGCCGCCGGCGGGAGCCGGTGCCGGGCAGAGGAACGCGGAGACATCGCTGGAGGATCGGAAGGTGGAGACCCTTCGGCGGCCGGCGACGCCTGTCATCGCGGGAGATGCCGCGGAGCGGAAGGTGTCGCAGGAGTCCGCGAGCCCGGTCGCGGCGGCCCCGCCGCGACGGGACTCCGGAGCCGTGACGGCGAAGATCCCGGCCGCCGTGCTGGCCGAGAACGTGACCGGCGTGGACACCGGCGCGAAGGCCGTCCTGCGATCGCTTCCGCGCACCGACTCCGTCCCGAACATCCTGTCCCCGGAGTTCGTCCGCCTGAGCGCGGCGGACACCTCGGCATTGCGCGGCGCCGCGCAGACTTCCAGCCAGGCGGCCGGCATCGCCGCGGCGCGCCCGGCGGCGAAAGCGGTCGCGCGGGAAGACGGAGCGATCGTGGCACGCCAGGAGTCCTCGGGCTCCCTGGCGGTGCCGGGTCTCTTCGTTCTGTCCGTGACCCGCCTGGATGCCGACGGAGCGCCGGGAGGTGTGCGCGTGCTGCAGCTCCTGTCGTCGGGCGACACCCTCGAGCTGGTCCACCTGCCGCCGAATCGTACGCCGCGACTGACGGACGAGCCGGCTCACGGCTTGACGGAGCTCACCATCCCGCAGCCGGACGGCTGGCTGATCGCTCGCGCAAAGCTGCCGAGGGACTCCCTCCAGGCTCTGGTGGACCGGCTGGGGAGTCGTTGACTTCGCGGTCGTGTCCTCCCGGGCGCGATCTCGTCCGCGCTCCCGGCACCCTCGCGTCCGACCTCCCTACGTGACCGCGCCCGGGACCACCTGAAGCGACCGCGTTCGACCCCTCTGGTGCGATCGCCTCCGGCGCCCCACTCTGTCAGATCCTGCCCACCGGTCTTTCGATCCTGGAACGCCGCACCCGGGGCGAGACGCATTCGCTTCCCCGCGGCCCCGTCGCACCATTCGCACAGGCTCCCGAGATGAAGAAGCTCTTCCTGGCAGGGCTGGTGGCATTGCTGGCGCCGGTCCCCATGCTGGCCCAGAGCACGGCCGCGACCTCGAGCGCGAACCGTGCCGCCGACGTCATCACCGCGAAGGACTACCTCTGGCGGGTGGGCGTCATCTCCGCCGACTCGATGAGAGGGCGGAACACACCCAGCCCCGAGCTCGACCAGACGGCCGAGTGGATCGCCTCGGAGTTCAAGCGCATGGGGCTCCGCGGGGGCCTCCCCGACGGCTCGTTCATCCAGCGCTACCCGCTGGAGGAGACCACGGTGGACACCGCGGCCTCCAGGCTCTCCGCGTCCGACGGCTCGATCCTGCGCTTCGGCAGGGACTTCGTCGCGGGCGGGCGCGGCGGCGGCGCCGATGCCGACGCGAGTGGCGGCTTCGTGGTCGTTTCCGGCTCCTCGGAGTCCGGAGCCGAGCTGGATCCCTCCGCGTTGTCCGGCAAGCACGTCGTCGTCCTGATGGGCGGGGGCAACTACCGCGCGCTGCGGCCCATCCTGTCGGCGCTCCGGACGGCGGCGCCGGCCTCGATCCTCATGGTCAGTGCGACGGACGATGCCCAGTGGGCCGGCGTCGCGTCGCGCGGGATGCGCCCCTCCGTGCGGCGCGTGTCCGAAGGCGCCGGGCCTGGCATGGCCGGCGGGACGCCGATGCTCCAGGTCCGGGCTTCCTCGCTCGAACGCCTGCTGGGCGCCCACGGCATCTCCCTCGGAGATCTACAGGCGCGGACCGACCAGCCGCTGCGCGTCGATCAGGTCGCCGACCTGACCGCCTCGCTCACGATTCGCACCCATGCACGGCCCACCAGCGCTCCGAACGTCGTGGCGATCCTGGACGGCAGCGATCCGGTGCTGAAGAACGAGTACGTGCTCTTCTCCGGGCACATGGACCACCTGGGCGTCGGCGCGCCCGACGCCACCGGTGACAGCATCTTCAACGGCGCCGACGACGATGCTTCCGGAACGGTGGCGGTCATGGAGGTGGCTCGCGCCATGGCCGCGCTGCCGGTCCGCCCCGAGCGCTCGACCATCTTCCTCACGGTGAGCGGCGAGGAGAAGGGCCTCTGGGGCAGCTCGTACTACGCGGACCATCCGTCCGTGCCGATCGACCGGATCGTGGCGGATCTCAACTCGGACATGGTCGGGCGGAACTGGCCGGACACGATCGTGGCGATCGGAAAAGAGCACTCCGACCTCGGCACCACGCTGGAGCGCGTAAACGCGGCGCACCCCGAGCTCGACATGAACGCGATCGACGACCGTTGGCCGGAGGAGAACTTCTACCGCCGCTCCGACCACTTCAACTTCGCCAGAAAAGGTGTGCCGATCCTGTTCTTCTTCAACGGCACGCACGAGGACTACCACCGCGTGAGCGACGAGGTCTCGAAGATCGACGGCGACAAGGCGGCCCGCATCTCCAAGCTGGTGTTCTACCTGGGGCTCGATGTCGCGAACGCCCCGGAACGACCGAAGTGGAACCCCGAGAGCTACAAGGAGATCGTCACCGGAGGATCCTGATCCCAGGGCATGCGGCGTCCTCCGTGGAGGACGCCACGAGCGTCAATTCGGATCGCCGTTCGTGCCGGGATAGTGCCTGAACAGATGGCTCAGCCCGAGCGCCCCGAGCACGCGCTCCGTCGCCGGCGGAAGGGCCCGGACCCATACACGGTCGTCCGGGCCCGCCCGCAGCCGGGCCGTGAGGATCATCGCCAGATCCAGCAATTTCGGGCGATGCAGGCCGGTGAAGTCGTAGACGAAGTCGTCTCGGTCGTGACGGTCGGTCGACGGGTCCTGCCCGGACGCCGCCACGGGAGCGAGGAGTCCGGTGCCGCCTTTCATGCGTCCGTCGTCTCGTCCATTCGCGTCCATGGTATCCTCCCCGCCGATGTCGAAATCGCCTGGTCCGCCAGGCCTCACTTCCCCTATGGGTCAAGAGTCGTGCCACCACGCGGTCGTAAAATATCTGCCATGATGGCAGGAATGATTCTGGGGGACGGAGTTGGGCGATTCCATGGCGGGATGCGACGCTCTGGTCCGAAACGTGTAGAAGAAGAAGATTGGATGAAGCAGACGCGTTCATCGGGAGGGAGCTCATGGGCACGATGACACGGACAGCGACAATCGCCTTGGTACTCACGTGCGCCGCCTACGGACTCGCGGCGCAGGAAGACCAGGGGACCGATCGGGCCGCGTACTTCCAGGCCGTGGCGGAGTTTTATCACATGCCGAAGAACGAGATCTCGATCCTGGGTGACTGGGACCTTCCGCCGGACCAGATTCCGGTGGTCCTGTTCATCGCCCGGCGCGCGGGTGTCTCGCCGGAGGCGATCCTCGCGCTCCGTCGGTCGGGCCAGAGCTGGGTGGCGCTGTGCCGCCGCTACAAGGTGGATGCGGCGCAGCTGCATGTCCCGCTGGCGGACGGTGCTCCTGCCGGACCGCTGGAGCAGGTCTACGCTCGATACCGGACGCTCCCGCCGAACCAGTGGGGCGAGATCCAGCTCACGGACCGTGACATCCTCACGCTGGTGAACGTGCGTGTGCTGGCGCAGACGCTGAAGATGTCGCCGGCCAAGGTCCTGTCGGCCAGCTCCGACAGCGGCTCCTTCGTCGCGGTGTACGCGAACTTGATCCACGGCGCCGAATAACGCACCCGCGGCGCCGGACGGCGCACGGACCCGGCGTTCGGACGGCGCCTACCTCGGAGCCTTCCCCCCGAACCGGCCATGACGCGAGCACGATTCATTCCCCTTCCCGGGTACGAGCGGGTGCCCGAGGACGAGATGCGCCGTCGGGCGGAGGCTTTTCTGGCGCGGATGCGCCTCCGTCGCACGGTGAGGGCCTTCTCAGACCGGCCGGTGCCTCGCGGTGTCATCGAGCTTTGTCTCCAGGCCGCGGGGACCGCGCCGAGCGGAGCGAATCGCCAGCCTTGGCGCTTCGTGGCCGTGGGCGATCCGGCGGTCAAGCGGCGCATCCGGGAGGCCGCCGAGGAGGAGGAGCGGGCCTTCTACGGGGAACGGGCGCCCGACGAGTGGCTCGAGGCCCTCTCGGCGCTCGGGACCGACGAGCACAAACCGTTCCTCGAGAACGCTCCCTGGCTGATCGCCATCTTCGCGGAGTCCTACGAGGTCACCGGCGGGGGCGAGCACGTCAAGAACTACTACGTGTCGGAGTCGGTGGGCATCGCCACGGGCATCCTCGTCACCGCGCTGCACCACGCCGGTCTCGTCTCGCTGACCCATACGCCGTCGCCCATGAAGTTCCTGAATCACATCCTCGGGCGACCCGAGAACGAGCGGCCGTTTCTGCTCCTCGTGGTGGGCTATCCGGAAGAGGGCGCCACGGTTCCGAAGATCACCAAGAAGCCACTCGACGAGATCGCGGTCTTCCTGGAGTAGCCTTCCACCCGGCCGCACCGCGCTCGCTTCCGCAGCGGCCCCCGGCCTCCCCGAGGCGACGCTCCGTGCCGCCCGCCCTCCGAGCGCGACCCACTGGAGGTTCCCTCTGGGCCGCGAAGTCGCTACGGTGTCCTCCGCGACCCGCCGCACTGCACGACAGGGAACGAATGCCGACCATGAAGACGGTCCGCACCACCATCATTCGCCTGCTCTCCTCCATGGCGAGCGCCAGGGAGATCCAGCTCTACCTCAAGCGGTTTTCCCAGCTCGACGCCGATCGCTTCGCCGTGGTCAAGGTCGGAGGCGCGGTCCTGAGGGATGAGCTCGATCCGCTGGTTTCCTCGCTCGCGTTCCTGCAACAGGTGGGGCTGACGCCGATCGTGGTCCACGGCGCCGGTCCCCAACTGGACGAAGAGATGGCGGCCGCGGGCATCGAGAAGAAGATCGTCGACGGGTTGCGCTACACGTCGCCGGAAGGACTGGCGGTGGTGCGGCGCGTCATGCGACGCGAGAACCTCCGTCTGGTCGATGCGCTCCTCTCGGTGGGCGTGCGCGCCGCGTCGATCCACGCGGGCGTCTTCGAGTCGGTGGTCCTGGACCGCGAGCGCTACGGGCTGGTCGGCAAGGTCGAGCGGGTGGACATCTCGAGCATCGAGGCGGCCATCGAGGCCGATTCGATTCCCGTGATCGCTTCCCTCGGCGAGACTGCGGGCGGCCAGATCGTGAACGTGAATGCCGACTGGTCGGCCAACGAGCTCGTGAAGCGCATGCAGCCCTACAAGATCATCTTCCTGACCGGTACGGGCGGGATCCTGGACGAGCGGGGCAAGCTCATCGAGTCGATCAGCCTGAGCACCCAGTACGAGCATCTGATGGAGCAGCCGTGGATCCACTCGGGGATGCGGGTGAAGCTGGAGCAGATCCACGACCTTCTCATGGACCTGCCGCCCTCGAGCTCGCTCTCGATCACCACGCCGGACGAGATGGCCAAGGAGCTGTTCACGCATCGAGGCTCGGGCACGCTGGTGCGGCGCGGTGAGGCCATCCGGGCGTTCGACGGATGGGAAGGGATCGACCTCGATCGGCTCCGCAGGCTGATCGAATCGAGCTTCGGCCGCCGACTCGCGGCCGAGTACTTCGAGGTCACCCGTCCCCGACGGGTCTACGTGAGCGAGCACTACCGCGCGGCCATCGTGCTCTTGCGGGTGGGCGACCTCACCTACATGGACAAGCTCGCGGTCGGGGAGGAGGCCCAGGGCGAAGGGCTCGGACGGGCCATCTGGGACGTGATGCGGGCGGAGAACCCCTCGCTCTACTGGCGTTCCCGCAGGGGCAACGGGGTGAACGAATTCTACTTCGCCAACGCCGAAGGCGCGCGCAAGGAGGGGATCTGGACGGTGTTCTGGTATGGCATCGACGATTGGGCGGCCATCCGCTCCGCCGTCGAGCATGCGGTGGCGCGGCCGGCCACGCTCCAGGACTGAAGAGGTGTCGCCATGGAGAGGGTGTTGGGTCGTGTTCGAGGTTCCCGGCCGGGTCCGACGCTCGTAGGGCTCGCCGCGCTGCACGGGAACGAGCGCGCCGGGCTGAGGGCGCTGCGGTCCGTCCTGCGGGGCCTCGAGCCCCGCCGCGAAGAGATGTCGGGCGAGTTCGTGGCCATGGTGGGCAACCTGACCGCGCTCGAGGCCGGGCGACGCTACATCGACCGCGATCTCAACCGCGTGTGGAGCACGGAGCGCATGGATCTGCTGCGCCGGACGGGCGCCGTGGACGGCACCGCCGTGGAGGAGCGCGAGCAGCGTGAGATCCTCGAGACGCTCCAAGGGGTGGTCGGGCGGGCGCGCGGCCCCGTGTACGTGCTCGACCTCCATACGACATCCGGCGTCGGGGGAGCCTTCTCGACGTTCGGGGACACGCTGCCGAATCGCGATTTCGCGGCGCACATCCCGGTACCGATGATCCTCGGCCTCGAGGAGCTGATCGAGGGGACGCTACAGGGCTTTCTGGGCTATCACGGCGTGGTGGCGGTGATCTTCGAGAGCGGGCAGCACGACGAGGAGGCGGCGGTGGTGCGTGCCGAGGCGGCCGCCTGGATCTCGGTGGTGAGCGCCGGGCTGCTGTCCGAGCGAGAGCTGCCCGTGGTGACCGCGGCGCGCAAGCTCCTGCGCAGGGAGACGAGCCGACTCCCCGAGGCCCTGGAGATGCGCTACCGGCACGCCATCACTGCGGCCGATCTTTTCCGGATGAAGCCTGGGTTCCGGAACTTCCAGCCGGTCACGCGCGGTCAGGTGGTGGCGGAGGACGCACGCGGAGAGGTTCGCATGCCCGGGTCCGGACGGATCCTGATGCCGCTCTATCAGGAGCAGGGCGAGGAGGGCTTCTTCCTGGTTCGGGAGTTCCACCCGTTCTGGCTGAGGGTGTCCTGGGCCCTCAGGCGGGTCCAGGCCGACCGCCTGGCGGTCCGCCTTCCAGGGGTCCGCCGCCACCCCACCTCGTCCGACGCGGTCCTGGTCGACAAGCGTGTGGCCCGCTGGTACGCGGTCCAGATCTTCCACCTGCTCGGGTTCCGCATGCACGAGGACGCGGGGACGCACCTGCTGCTGAGGCGCCGCCGCTTCGACGAAGCGAGCCTCGTGGAGACGGGGCCGCGGCCGCAGGCGCTCGTCTGATGTGCGGCCGCTACACGCTCACCGCCGGCGCCGACGAGCTGGTCGAGACCTTCGACGTGCCCGCGCTCTCGTTCGACCTGCGGCCCCGCTACAACGTGGCGCCGGGACAGGACTGCCCGATCGTGGCCGCCGACCGGAAAGGCAGGCGCATGGGGCTCATGCGTTGGGGCTTCGCGCCGCATGGATCGGCGTCGGGGAAGGGCGGCTGGATCAATGCGCGTGCGGAGTCCGTGATGCGGCGGGACTCGTTCCGCGGGGCGTTCCACCGCCGCCGGTGTCTCGTGCCCGCGGACGGCTTCTACGAGTGGCGCCGGGAAGGGGAGTTGAAGGTCCCTTACTGGTTCCACCGCCCCGGCGGCGGCCTCTTCTCCTTCGCGGGCATCTGGGACGGCCGCACCTTCGCGATCCTCACCACCGACGCCAACGACGACGTGCGGACCGTGCACGACCGGATGCCCGTCCTGGTGGCGCCCGACGACCGCGGCGCGTGGCTCGGGCGGGAGACGGCCGCGGCCGAGCTCACCCGGATCCTGGCACCTTCGCCCGCCGGCACCTTCACCGCACACGAGGTGTCCCGGCGGGTCAACCGCACGGACCAGGAGGACCCGGGGCTGGTGGAGCCCGTCCGAGGGGATGCAGTCCACTAGTTCGCGCGGACCGTCCTTCCTTCGGCCCACGCCCTCAGCGCCTGCACGTTCTCGCCCATCGTCACGGAGAGCGGGACGGTGTGTTCGATCTCGGTCTGGAGCGCGGCGGTATCCACGGGCGTGTGGTTGGAGAACGCCGTGTAGAGCGTCGAGACGACGACCTGCTCGATCTCCGAGCCGCTGAAGCCCTCGGCGGCGGCGGCCAGCGCCTGCAGATCGAACGTCGACGCGTCATGGCCGCGGTTCGTGAGGTGGATACGGAAGACCTCCGCGCGCGTCTCGACGTCGGGCAGGTCCACGAAGAAGATCTCGTCGAAGCGGCCCTTACGCAGGAACTCGGGCGGCAGGCGCTGGATGTCGTTCGCGGTGGCCACCACGAACACGTCGCCCCGGCGGTCCTGCATCCAGGTGAGGAACGAGCCGAGGATCCGCTGCGACACGCCGCCGTCCTCGGATCCACCCGAGGTGCCGAACGCCTTCTCGAGCTCGTCGATCCAGAGGACCACGGGGGCCATCTGCTCGGCGGCCTTCATGGCGCGCTTGAAGTTCCCCTCGCTCTCGCCGATGTACTTGTTGTACAGGTTGGACGGGTCGAGCTTGAGCAGCGGCAGCTCCCACTCGTGGGCCACGGCCTTGGCGGATAGGCTCTTCCCACAGCCGGGCACGCCGAGCAGCAGCATCCCCCGTGGGAAGCTCAGACCGAACTGCTCCGCCTGCTCCGGGTTCGTGACCACGGTCTTCCGCTTGGCGAGCCATTCCTTGAGCGTTTTCAGGTCCGCCACGCCCGACATGGCGGTCTCGGCCGGGTAGTACTCGAGAAGCCCCTCCCGCTCCACCACCTTCCGCTTCGCCTCGATGACGTAGTGGATGTCCTTCGCGCTGAGCGAGCCGTCCTCGATGATCGCCTTGGTCAGGATCTTGCCCGCCTCCATGAGCGTGAGGCCCGAGAGATGCTTGACCAGGCTCGTCATCTCGTCGCGTGACAGCTCGACCTGGACGTCCTGCTTCTTCGACATGTCGCGCACGATCTGCGAGAGCAGCTCGCGGAACTCCTCGTCACTCGGGCCCGGAAGGGTGAGGTACGCGGCCCGCTCCTTGAGCGGAGCCGGCAGGCCGTCGTCCTCACCGGTCAGCACGACGGCGCCCTCGATCTCCTCCAGGCTCTTGGCCGCGTCCCGGATGTAGGAGACGAGGAGGTCCTGACCGGCCAGGCTCCCGGCCAGCGAAGCGAAGTGGTACAAGGCCTTCGTGTGCGACGCCGTGACGTTCCGGAACGCCTTGACCGGATCGCGACTGTCGTAGATGGCGCCCTCCTGGTCCACGCGCATGAGACCCTGCGAGCGGGACCAGGAGAAGAACGGGATGCGCATGGCGTCGGCCACGTGGCGCAGCAGTCCCGCGGCACGATCCTCCTCGGCGGTCTGCAGGTACACCAGTCCGCACCGTGAACGGAGCAGGAGCTTCAGCTCGGAGAGCGCGTCCTTGGCCACGTCAGGAAGCCTTCCTCAAACCCGTGAGCGTATCGTCGACGACCGGATCGAAATGCACGTCGACCTGCGGGAATGCAATGGTGATCCCCGCGTCGGCGAGGGCGTGCCAGATCGTCTCGTGCAGATCCGAGACCGCGCGGCGGGCCATCCAGGGGTCGTTGGTCCACACCGCCACCTGGAAGTTCACCGACGAGTTGCCGAACTCGGTCATGAACACGCGGGGCTCCTTGACCGCCGACTTCCACTCGATCGTGCTCGCCGCGGCCTCGAGCACCGTGCGGGTCTCCTTCATGTCGGACTCGTAGGCGACCCCGACCACGACGGATACCCGGTAGAAGGAGTCCTCCATCGTGTAGTTCTTCACCGTCCCCTGGGCTAGGAGATTGTTGGGGATGATGAGCTGCTCGTCGTCGCGGGTGCGCGCCACCGTCGAGCGGATCCGCATGTGCTCTACCCGCACGACCTCGCCGTCCACCTCGAGCACGTCCCCCGGCTTGATCGAGCGCTCGAACAGGAGGATCAGCCCCGAGATGAAGTTCTGGGCGACGTTCTGGAAGGCGAAGCCCAAGCCGACACCGAACACGGCGCCGGCGGCGAGGATCGCGCCGAGGTTGATCCCGACATTCTGCACGGCCATGGCGAAGCCGATCGCGAGCACGCTCCAGTGGATGAGGCGCTGGGTGATGGCGCGTGTGGCCTGGTCCTGGATGCCGCGACGGTCCATCGCGGCGTCGGCGCTCCGCCGCAGGAGCCGCGAGACGACCCTCGCGACGAAGATGAAGATCGCGAAGATCAGGAGGTCGACCAGCGTGATCCCGTGACCCTGAAGCGTGAAGAGTTGCGCAGTGACGACGGTGTGGAACTTCTGCGCGATTTCGGTAACGCTCATAGGGGATCTCCCGGCGAGAGGGGACGAGGCTCGCCGGATTGTGCGTCATGGCGCCGAGGCTGTCCAGCGCCGATCCCGCCGGAACCGAGCCGGTCCAACGGCCATCGCCGGCCGTCGGTCAGCCGGCGTCCATCTCCTCGAACGCCTCGCGGATCCTCCCCAGCGCCTCGCGCAGCTCTTCGGCCGGGTTGCCGAAGCCGATCCTCAGGTACCGGTCCATCCCGAAATGGTCGCCCGGCACCACCAGCACGTCCTTCTCGGCACGGAGCTTCTCGGCGAACACGCTCGAGCTCACGTCCGCGTGGTAGCGGACGTAGCAGATCGCCCCGGCGTCAGGCGGACGGTAGCTGAAGCGCCCCTCCTGGTCGTCCATCCACTCCCTCAACAAGCCGAGGTTGGCACGGACGATCCCGCGTGTGCGCTGGAGGATGCGTGCCCGCGTCGCGGGCTCGAGTGCCAGCGTCGCGAGCGTGTCCGAGAGCGAAGCCGGGCTGATGGTCGTATAGTCGGTGCGGCCCCACAGCTCCGCCGTCACCTCGGGCGGGGCCAGGACCCAGCCGAGACGCAAGCCCGGCAGGCCGTACGCCTTGGACAGCGAGTTCGTCACGATCACGCGCTCGTGTCGACCCCAGAAGGAGGGCGTCTGCGGGCCGTCGGCCTCCGCCCCGCCGTAGACCTCGTCGGCCAGGATCCAGGCTTCGTGGCGCTCGGTCAACTCGACCACGGCATCCATCGACGCCTCGTCGAGCACCGCGCCGGTCGGGTTGTTGGGATTGGTGACCAGCACGAAACGGGCGCCCTGGTTCAGCGCCCCGGCCAGCGCGTCGAGGTCGGGCAGCCAGCCGCGCTCCTCGACGAGAGGCACGGGAAGCAGCCGGGTTCCGAAGGACTCGGCGAGGCCGGGCACCTGCCCGTACGTGGGGAGCACGACCGCGGCCTTGCCCTCTGCCTCCATGAGGTGCCAGAAGCTCGTGAAGTTGGCCTCGGCACCGCCCACGGTGACCAGGACCGAGCGTTCGCTCGCCCCCGGATAGAGGGCGGCGATGCGGGCACGAAGGGCGTCGGAGCCGTTCGACTGCCCGTAGCCGAGGAGCACGTCGTCCACGCCTTCCTCGACGCCGGCGAGATCGAGCAGCTCCCGCACCGTGAGGGGGTGCACGCCGCTCTCCGAGAGATTGTAACGGACACGGTGCTCGTGCGTGGACTGCCAGCGCTCCATGCGGAACGGGACGTAGCGCACGGGATGCCTCCAGGGGTGGGGGCGCCGACGGGGGCGGCCGCGTCGGAGCCTGTGGTCGGGGGTCGCTTTCGTGAATCTGACAGGGTGACGCATCGGGCGGGAGGGCGAGCGCGCCGTCGGGGGCCGCCACCCGCCCCACCGGGGGCGCTCGGCGAAGCGCCCAGGATCCGGGCCGTGGCGCTCCGGGCGCCCGTGCGCGTGCACGGGTCGCGGAGCGCTCCCCTTTTTCGGCGACCTGCTAGATTCCAGATTCGCCATGACCTGGAAAAAGACGCGGCGCCGCTCGGATTGCGGCGCCTCTGGATGGAGATTCGACCCATGTCCGAAGTGGTTCTTCCCGACGATCAAGTGCACCGTGGGCATTCCGCGCGCATCGTCCTCCTGGTGCTGGACGGCCTCGGCGGTCTTCCGCACCCGGATCACGGAAAGACCGAGTTGGAGATCGCCAAGACGCCCCACCTCGATGCCTTGGCCGACCGTTCCTCGCTCGGGGTGCTGGACCCCGTGGGACGCGGCATCACCGCCGGGAGCGGACCGGGCCACCTGTCGCTCTTCGGGTACGATCCGACCGAGTACGTGATCGGGCGCGGCGCGCTGAGCGCGCTCGGCGTGGGCATCGAGCTGCAGCCGGGCGACCTCGCGGCGCGCTTGAACCTCGCTACGTTCGACACCGAGGGCCGGGTGACGGACCGCCGGGCCGGCCGTCCGAACGACCCGGAGGGCCGCCGCGTCGTCGACATCGTCAACGAGCACCTGAAGCAGCCCGAGGGCCACACCATCACCCTGACGCACGAGAAGGAGCATCGTGTCGTGCTGCTGGTTCGGGGCGAGGGGCTGGGGGCCGACCTGACCGACACCGACCCCCTCGAGCACGGCGTGCCCGATCTGAAGTGCGAGGCGACCTCCCCCGGATCCGAGCTTTCGGCGTCCATCGTGCGGGACTTCCTGAAGCAGGCGCGCGAGATCCTCTCGGACGAGCCGAAGCTGAACGGATTCCTGGCGCGCGGCTTCGCGGCGTTCGAGCGCATTCCGACCCTCGAGGAGCGCTTCGGCCTGAGGGCGGTGGCGTGCGCGAAGTACCCGATGTACCGCGGCGTGGCGCGCCTCGTCGGCATGGAGGTGCCTGCCGTGCCGGGCAACGCGGAGGAGACGGTGGCGCTCTACGAGGAGCACGGGCCGGGATTCGACTTCTCCTTCATCCACTTCAAGGACACCGACACCCGGGGCCACGACGGCGATTTCGACGGGAAGGTCGCGGCGATCGAGGAGGTCGACGGACTGCTTCCCAGATTGCTGGCGACCGAGCCCGACGTGCTCGTCGTCACGGGCGACCATTCCACGCCCGCGGTCTACAAGGAGCATTCGTGGCACGCGGTGCCGGTCCTGCTCGCGTCGCAATGGGCGCGCCCGACCGGAGGCGGCTTCGGAGAGTCTTCGTGCCGAAGAGGAGATCTGGCTCGCTTCCACGGCACGGACCTGATGTCGCTCGCCCTGGCGCATGCGGGTCGGCTCGTGAAGTTCGGCGCTTGACATGGACCTCACGAAGCTCCTCGACAAGGCGCTCGATCTGGGCGACGAGGGCGACTGGGAGAGCATGGCCGAGCTGCTTCGCGAGCACCTCGAAGAGTTCGAGCAGGAGCCGGCCGTCCATTGCTGGCTCGGCGTCGCGGAGCGAGAGCTGGGCATGGAGGGCATCGCGTACGAGCGCTTCAAGCGGGTGTTGGCCCTGGATGCCGTCGATCCGTACGTGTTGGCTACGGCGGGCAACGGCCTGGCGGCCTTCGACGACCCGGACGCCGAGCAGGCCCTTCGGACCGCCGCGCTGACGGCGCCGGACGTCTCCCTCGCGCGTTTCATGTATGGAGCCTACCTCGCCCGGGAGGGCCAGCACGAGAAGGCGCTCGAGGAGCTGGGCGCCGCCAGGGAGCTGGATCCGGACGAGCCGCAGATCACATACGAGCTCGGCGTGGCGCGCGCCCTCGCCGGGGATCGCACGGGCGCGATCGACGCCGTCGGCGAAGCGGTGGCCATGGATCCGGACGAGGGTTGGACGCGCGTGGTGCTGGGCCTCTTGCTCCTCGAGGACGACCGCTTCGAGGAAGGCCTGGGGGAGCTCTCCGAGGGAGCCCGGCTCTCGCCCGACGACGTGGAGGCACAGCTTCTCGCGGCGCTCACCGCAGCGGCCGTAGAGCGGGAAGACCTCGCCTACGAGATGCTCGAGCGGGGCCGGATGCGGGCGATGGAGGGGGACATGGCTCTGGTGCGCGAGGTGGAGGAGCGCCTGGACTCGGGGCCGAGCTTCGCGCGTACTCTGCTCACGGAAGAGGCCATTCCGGACTCGTTGCGCAGCCGCCTGGCGGAGCGCCCGTAGTCGGGTGCCGTGCCGGGGCGGGGGTGTGGGCAGGATGAAGGTGTCGGAGTCACGCGGCTTTCTTCTATGCGGCGCGCTCCTGGTCCGGGAACGTACGGGATGAGCGGGCCGATGAAGCGATGGATATGCTCCGTGGTCGTCGTGGCCGGGACCCTGGGGGCTCCGGTCCTGCCCGTCGCTGCGCAGGAGCAGGAGAAGGAGAGCGTGGACGTCTACATCCCCTACACGCAGTTCACCTTGGACAACGGGCTCAGCGTGCTAATCCATCGGGATCCCGCGCTCCCGGTCGTGAGCGTGAACGTCTGGTACCACGTGGGCTCCAAGAACGAGAGCCCCGGACGCACCGGCTTCGCGCACCTGTTCGAGCACATCATGTTCGAGGGCTCCGCCCACGTACCGGAAGGCGAGTTCGACAACCTCCTGGAATCCGCCGGTGGGGTGAACAACGGGTCGACGTCGAGCGACCGCACCAATTACTGGGAGAACGTCCCATCGAATGCGGTCGAGCTCGCCCTCTGGCTCGAGGCCGACCGCATGGGCTGGCTCCTGCCCACGATGACGCAGGAGAAGCTCGATCTGCAGCGTGACGTGGTGAAGAACGAGCGCCGTCAGAGCGTCGACAATCAGCCCTACGGGCGGGCGTACGAAACCGTCTACGCCAACCTCTACCCGGTCGGCCACCCGTATCACTCGCCGGTGATCGGCTCGATGGAGGACCTGTCCGCCGCGACCCTGAACGACGTGAAGGCGTTCTTCCGCACCTACTACACGCCCAACAACGCCAGCCTGGCCATCGCGGGCGACGTGAACGTCTCGCAGGTTCGCCGTCTGGTGCAGAAGTACTTCGGGAGCATTCCCCCGGGGCCGCCCGTGCCCGACGTGAAGGTGCCGGATGCGACCCTGGTCGCCGACAAGACGGTGGTGCTGGAGGACGCCGTCCAGCTCCCTCGCCTCTACGTGGCCTGGCCATCCTCCAAGCTCTTCACGGACGACGATGCCGCGCTGGACGTGCTGGCCTCCGTGCTGACCCAGGGCAAGAGCTCGCGGCTCTACAAGCGGCTGGTCTACGACGAGCAGATCGCCCAGAACGTGAACGCCTTCCAGGACGGCCGTGAGCTGGCCGGCTCGTTCTGGATCGTGGCGACGGCCCGCCCCGGCGTGGGGCTCGAGCGGATCGCCGAGGTGATTCGTGAGGAGGTCGCGCGCGTGGCCCGGGACGGCGTGAGACCCGAGGAGCGTGAGCGCGCGGTCAACGGGATCGAGACCGACTTCGTTCGCTCGCTCGAGCACGTCGGCGGCTTCGGCGGAAAGGCCGATCTCCTGAACGAATACAACGTCTTCACGGGCGATCCGGGGTACGTTCGCAAGGACTTCGCCCGCTACCGGGACGTCACGCCCGACGAAGTGGCCGCGGCGACCGAGCGCTATCTGGTCGGGAAGCCGGCCGTGTGGCTCAGCGTGGTCCCGGACGGGAAGAAGGATCTGGCGGCGGGCACGGAAGAACGATGAGCGCGGGAGTGCGTATGCTGGCGGCTTGGGCGGCGATCTCGTTGACCGGATGCGCGGTGGGCATCGTTCATTCCTCCGACGGGGAAGGCGGCCAGATCGCCGTGGGCGCGGGGGTCGGGGGCGGCGGGACGGAGGCGGGCGGCGGAACCGCCGGCGTCGATCGGAGCCGGGTGCCGGAGGTGGGCAAGCCCCCTTCGATGAAGATGCCCGAGATCCAGGATTACCGGTTGCCCGACGGCATGAGGGTGGTGCTCGTCGAGCGGCACGACGCTCCGCTGGTGAGCCTCGACCTCCAGTTCCGGGGAGGGGCGTCGGCCCACTCCGCGGCCGACGCCGGCCTGGCGGCCCTCACGGCCGACATGCTCGACGAGGGGACGCGGACCCGTTCGACGCTCGAGATCGCCGATGCCGTGGACCAGTTGGGGGCGAGCCTGTCGAGCACGGCGGGGTACGACGCGAGCTCCGTCCGGCTCACGGTCCTCCGTTCGGGATTCGCGGACGCGCTCGGCATCCTGGCCGACGTCGTGGTGAATCCCGCGTTCCCGCGAGCCGAGCTCGAGCGGGTGAAGAGGGAGCGCCTCGGTCGGGTGATCCAGCGCTCGGACGAGCCGGCCGCCCTGGCCGATGATGCGTTCGCGAGGGTGCTCTACGGATCGAAGAATCCGTACGGTGAGCCGCTCCTGGGAACCGAGACGACGCTGGAAGCGCTCGGCCGGGACGACGTCGTCGCGTACTACCGGGAGCGGTACGTGCCCGGACAGGCCACGCTCGTGGTCGTGGGAGACGTGACGCGGGATACGCTGGACAGCCTCGTGACGAAGGCGTTCGACGGCTGGTCGGGGGAGGGTGAGGACGTCCTCGAGCCCGCGGCGGCACCGGCCGCTGCGGGGCACCACATCTACATCGTGGACAGGCCCGGCGCCGCTCAGTCCGAGATCCGCGTGGGCCGCGTCGCGGTGAGCCGGAGCACGGACGCGTACATCCCGCTCATCGTCCTGAATACGGTGTTGGGAGGCTCCTTCACGAGCCGCCTCAACCAGAAGCTCCGAGAAGAAAAGGGGTACACGTACGGTGCACGGTCGTGGTTCGACACGAGACGCGCGCCCGGGCCGTTCGAGGCTTCGGCCGCGGTGGCCACCCCGGTGACCGACAGCGCGGTGCTCGAGTTCGTGCGCGAGATCGACCGGGTCCGGGACGAGCCCGTTCCGGAGGAGGAGCTGGCACGGGCGCGCAACTACCTCGCCTATCGGCTCCCCCAACGCTTCGAGTCGGATGACGATGTGGTGCACATGCTGTCCGGCCTCGTGCGCTACGACGTACCACCCGACTTCTACTCCGGCTATGTGGACGCGGTGCTCGCGGTGACCGCTGCCGACGTCTCTCGAGTGGCGAGCCGGGAGTTGGGCAGCGACCGGATGGTGATCGTGGTGGCGGGAGACCGCGCCGCCATCGAGGAGCCGCTGAGGCGGCTCGGCCTGGGCGAGGTGACCGTGCTCCCGAATGCCGACGAATCTCGGTTACAGTCCACTGGAAGCCGTGACAGCCAGCGAAGGGGGTGGTGAGTGAGCATGCTCGACGTGCCGGTACGCCGGCATCGGTTGGACAACGGCCTCAAGGTCGTGCTCTCCGAGGATCGTACCGCCCCGATCGTGGGCGTGAACCTGTGGTACGGTGTGGGCTCCAGGAACGAGCCCGCGGGCCGCACGGGCTTCGCCCATCTCTTCGAGCACATGATGTTCCAGGGCTCGGCCAACGTGCCGAAGAACCGGCATTTCGAGCTGGTCGAGCGCGCCGGCGGCTCGCTCAACGCCACCACGTGGTACGATCGCACGAACTATTTCGAGACCGTGCCCTCGCATCACCTCGAGCTGGCGCTCTGGCTGGAGTCGGACCGGATGGGCTGGATGCTGCCGGCCATGACGCAGGAGAAGCTCGACAACCAGCGTGACGTGGTGAAGAACGAGCGACGGCAGCGCTACGACAACCAACCGTACGGCGACTGGGACGAACGCCTGCAGGCGCTGGTCTATCCGGAGCGCCATCCGTACCACCATCCCGTCATCGGATCGATGGCCGACATCGACGCGGCGAGCCTGCAGGACGTCGAGGACTTCTTCCGCACCTACTACGTGCCGAACAACGCGGTGCTCACGGTGGCGGGGGACTTCGAGCCGAAGAAGACGATCGGGCTCATCGAGCGGTACTTCGGGGAGATTCCCGAGGGCGCGCCGATTCCACCGCTCCCGGGCGAGCCGGATCTGCCGCCCGTGCTCGGGGCCACGGCCCGGGAGCACGTGAGGGCCGACGTGCCGCTTCCGAGGGTGATTCTGGCGTTCCGCATCCCGCCCTACATCGACGACGCGTTCACCGCGGCCCAGGTGGCCCAGGCGGTGCTCGGCTCCGGCCGGGCCTCTCGTCTTTATCGCCGCCTGGTGCGTGAGCGCCGTGTGGCGAAGGACGTGGTGGGCTATTGCTTCCCACTGCTCACGGGGGCGGCGATGTTGCTCGTTTGGGCCACGGGCTTTCCCGGCACGTCGGTCGAGGAGCTCGAGGCGGCCCTCGCCGCCGAGGTGGAGGGCGTGGCCGATGCTACGACCGAGGAGGTGGAAAGGGCGGTGGCGCTTTCCGAGACAGACATCGTGCACTCGCTCGAGCGGGTGGGCGACCGGGCCGACCTGCTCTCGATGTTCGATCTCTACTTCGACGATCCCGGGCGGCTCAACGGTGAGGTCGAGCGGCTGCGATCCGTGACGCCCGAGCAGATTCGGGCTTTCGCGTCGGAGCGCCTGGGTGCGGACAATCGAGCCGTGCTCGTCTACGAGCCGGAGGAGGAGCGATGAGCGCCCTCGATCGGAGCCGAGCGCCCGAGCCCGGGCCGATCCGTCCGTTCGACTTTCCCGACGTGGAGCGCACGGCGCTCCCCAACGGCCTCGACCTGAGGGTGGCTCGTATGTCCCGCCTTCCCGTCGTGAGCGTCAACCTGTTCATGCGGGCCGGTGAGAGTGAGCTGGACGAAGATCGTGCGGGCCTCTCGGTGCTGGCCGGAGACGCCCTGGAGGGCGGGACGCGTCGCCGCAGCGGGAGCGATCTGGCCGAGGCGCTCGAGCGGATCGGCACCCGCCTCCACGTGTCCACCGGATGGGAGGGCACGAGCGTGTCGCTCACCTGTCTGGCCGACCGCCTCGGAGAGGCCTTGGGGCTGCTGGCCGAGACGGTTCTCGAGCCCGACTTCCCGGAAGGCGAGGTGGGCAGGGCCCGAGAGCAGCAGCTCGCCGGGATTCGTCAGCGCCTGATGGATCCCTCGGGGCTGGCATCGGACCAGGCCGCGCGCCGCTACTTCGCGCCGGGAACGCCCTACGCGCGCCCGATCTCGGGGACGCCGGCGTCCATCGAGCCGCTCGGTCGCGAGCATCTGCGCGGATACGCGGACGCCCGCTATCGGCCGGGCGACGGGGGGATGGTCGTGGTCGGTGACGTCGCGATGGACGAGGTCACCGGCCTGGTCGAGCGCCACTTCGGCGAATGGACGGGGACCCCCGGACAGCTCCGCGATTTCGACGTCGGCCCGGCGACCGGCGAGCGCCGCGTCTGGATCGTGGATCGCCCCGGCTCCGTCCAATCCGAGATCCGCGTCGGCCACGTCGGCGCCGCCCGCTCCGATCCGGACTTCTTCCCGCTCACGGTCCTCAACATGCTCTTCGGCGGCACGTTCAGCTCGCGCCTCAACCTGAACCTGCGCGAGCGCAACGGATTCACCTACGGCGTGCGTTCCCGCTTCGCCTTCCGGCGTAAGCCGGGGCCGTTCCAGATCTCCACGGCCGTGGCCGCCGACGTGACGTCGGACGCCGTGCGCGAGATCGTCTCGGAGCTCGAGCGGTTGCTGGAGGAAGGTCCACGCGACGAAGAGGTGGCGGCCGCTCGCGACTTCACGGCGGGGGTCTTTCCCCTCCGTCTCGAGACCGCCGCGCAGGTGGCCGGACGTATCACCGAGCTGGTGGTCTACGGGCTCCCCGACGATTACCACCATACGTACCGTGACCGGGTGCGAGCGGTGGGAGTGTCCGAGGCCGCAGCCGCGGGACGGCGCCACATGCGCCCGGGCGAGGCCCAGATCGTCGTGGTGGGTGACGCCGAGGCGATCGCCCCCGGGCTCGAAGGCCTCGGGCTCGGCCCCGTCGAGGTGCTCACGCCCGACGCCTGAAGGCCCCCGCGAGGCGCTGCCGAACGCAGCGGCGCGCAGGACGGAGAACCCTCGTGCAACGGCGGGGGCCCCCTTCCGTATCCAATTGCAGAGGACGGGAGGGTGGCGCCGCCACGACTGCAACCCTGGACGCTTCGATGGAAGACGAACAGAAGAGCGGCGCGACCCGGCCGGGCAGGCTGGACCGCCGAATGGTCCACGACGGACGCATCGTGCACCTGAGCGTGGACACGGTGCGATTCCCGGATGGCTCGGTGGGAGAGCTCGAGCTGGTCCGGCACGACGGGGCCTCGGCGATCCTACCGGTGATGGGCTCGCTGGACGAGGAGGATCCCGATGTGCTCCTCCTTCGCCAGTATCGGTACGCGACCGGCGGCTACCTCTGGGAGGTCCCCGCGGGGATGCCCAGGGAGCCCGGTGAGCCGTGGGAGGTGTGCGCGAGGCGGGAGCTGGAGGAGGAGACGGGCTACAAGGCCGGCTCGCTCCGCCCGCTGACCCGGATCTACACCACCCCGGGCTTCAGTGACGAGGTGATCCACCTCTACGTCGGGACGGATCTGAGCGAGGGGCGCAGGAACCTGGACGACGACGAGTTCATGGAGGTCGTGCGCATGCCGCTGTCCGAGGCGGTGGATAGGGTCAGACGAGGCGAGGTGATCGACTGCAAGAGCATCGCCACCATCCTGTACGTGGCGCATTTCCTCGCCGGGCCCGTCAGAGAGCGGCGTGGCTGATGTGTCACAATCGCGCGCGTATGGACGTCCTATCCGTAGGACGGACGGCCGAGGAAGCCGCGCGGAACGGGCACTCCCGGGGTGGCACGGTGCCTGCACGAAGGAACGAGCATAGGGCGCGTGCCCGCCATCATGGCGGGTGCTCCGACAAAGCGAGGTGATGAGCGTGAGCAAGGCGAAAGTGCGGAAAAAGGCCGAGAATCGTGTGGGCACCGGGGAAGCCCGGCAACACCGGCGGCAGCTCGAGGAGCTCACGGACAGCCAGGTCGTACAGGCTTGCCTGGACGGCGATGCGCGGGCCTTCGGCGAGCTCGTCTCCCGCTACGACCAACGGCTCCTGAATTTCGTCTACCGCACCATCGGAGACCGGGAGCGGGCGCAGGATCTGGTCCAGGAGACCTTCGTGAGGGTGTACCGCCATCTCGAGCGCTTCGACCAGAGCAAGAAGTTCTCCACCTGGATCTACACGATCGCCAGCAACCTGGCGAAGAACGAGTTGCGCAACCGCTCCCGGAATCCCCTGGTCCTGTTCCAGACCATCAAGAAGAACTGGGATGCGGACCACCGGCCGCTGGAGTGGGAGGACACGCAGTACAAGCCCGACGACCTGTTCCGGAAGCGTCACCTGAAGGAGAAGGTGGAGGCCGCCGTCGAGCAGCTGCCGGAGCACCATCGCATCGTGTTCGTGCTGCGTGAGCTGGAAGGGAAGACGTACGAGGAGATCGCCGATATCACGGGCTGCAACCTCGGGACCGTCAAGAGTCGACTGAACCGGGCGCGGAACAATTTCGCGAATATCATCGCACCGATGATCGACTGAGCCGGAGGCGGGCGGGTGCGGGACGGGTGGGGTGGGGAGAGGGCCCCGCCGGGTCGACCCGGCGGGGCCTTCGCACGTTCTCGCGCCATCCATGGAACCCGTCCACGCGGGCGAAAGTATCATCCCACCATGGACTGCACGGATTTCATCGCGCGCTTCTCCGAATACTTCGACGGCACCGGGCCGGAGGACTTCCTCCGGGACGCCCGGGAGCACGAAGCCTCGTGCGAGCGCTGCGGTCGGTACCGCCGGGTCGTGGAGGAAGGTTCCGCGCTCCTGAAAGACCTTCCGGACGTGGACCTCGAGGAGGATTTCGCTCCTCGCCTCCAGCATCGCCTCTATCACGTGGACGAAGATCTCTCCGTCGGGCGTCAGGGCTCCTCGGGCACGAGCGCGTTCACCGCGCTGGGCATGGCGATCCTGGTCACGGTGGTCGCGTGGTCTCCCATGCTCAAGCACGAGCCGGTGGTGGAGCTCGACCCGATCGAGGTGACCCGTCCGCCCGCGCAACCGAGGCCGCTGAACGCGATGCGCACCGGGGCTCTTCTCCAGCCGCCGCAGAAGCGAGGGCTACGAGCCAATCTCTGGGATGATGCGCACGCGATCCTGTACGAGTATTCTCCGGTGGGACGGAGGTACGCAACGCACCCGTCGTTCCACCAGCCAGGGCTGGATCAGAGACCGTAGCAGCCAGGAGATTCGAGGAGCCGCATGAGCCCCGAGCCGTTCCCCGCGGGAATGCCGGCAACCCCCCAGACGTGAATCCTCTCGACGAGATCCCGGGCCTGGCGCAGGCGCGCGGAGGCGCGTTCTACCTGCACGGCGAGGACGAATTCCGGAAAGAGGAGGTCCTGCGCGCGCTGGTGGACGTCCACCTGGATCCGTCCACGAAGGACTTCAACCTCGACCCGCTCCGAGGTACCGAGGTCGACGCGGAGACGCTCGCTTCCATTCTGGGCACGCCCCCCATGATGGCCGAATGGAGGGTGGTCGTGCTGCGCGAAGTCGAGGGGCTCGCCTCGAGCGCGCGTACCCGTGACATCCTGCTCCGGACGGTGACGTCCCCGCCGCCGGGACTCGCCCTCATCATGAGCTGCACCCCGCCGCAGGGCTCCAAGGCCAAGTTCTACCGGGACCTGGCCAAAGCCTCCCGGTCGGTGGAGTTTCAGCCGTTCACGGCCGCAGATGTGCCCGGCTGGCTGCTCACGCGGGCGCGGGAGCGCCACGGTCTGGAGATCGAGGCCGACGCGGCGCAGGCCCTGAGCGCGGCCATCGGCGTGAACCTCGGCATCCTGGACAAGGAGCTCGAGAAGCTCGTCGACTACGTCGGTGATCGGCGGACCGTGACCTTCGCGGACGTGGAAGCCGCCGGCACACGCCTGCCGGCGCAGGACCGGTGGCGGTGGCTCGACCTGGTGGGTGAGCGGCGCTTCGACGAAGCGCTCCGAACGCTCGAGGTGCTGATGGGGCAGGGAGAGAGCGGTGTGGGCCTCGTGATCGCGCTCACCATGCACCTGCTGCGGATCGGGGTGGTGGTCTCCGAGGGCTCGCGCGTGCTCGAGGCGGCCCTTCCGCACCACCAGCGCTGGCTCGCCGGACGCCTGAGCCCCCAGGCCAGGCGCTGGAATCGCTCGGACCTGGACCATGCCCTCGAGGGCCTCCTCCGGGTGGATCGACTCCTGAAGTCGAGCCCGCTCGACGACGAAGGCCTGCTGGCCGAGTGGCTCATGGGCTTGATGGCTCGAAGGCGGGCCGCGTGAGGCTCCGGGCGCACGCCATGGTCGGGCTCGCCATCGCGTTCGCCATGGTGGCGACGACGGGCCCCGTGGTGGCCCAGGAGAGCGGCGCGCTCGACCGTGTCGAGCGGCTGAGCACGATGGGGAAGGCCGACCAGGCCCGCGAGGTCCTCTTGTCCTGGTGGAAATCCGAGAGCTCCGGTGCCTCTCGCTCCGACCTGCAGCGGGCCCTCTGGCTCAGAGGTCGGCTCACGGTGGATCCGGCTCAGGCCGAGCTGGATTTCCGCCGCCTCATCGTCGAGTTCCCCGGCGGGCCGTTCACCGATCGCGCGCTCTACCGACTCGCTCAGTCGGCCTTCGCGTCCGGAGACGCCGACGCTGCCCGGAAGCGGGTGGCGGACCTGGTGCGGAGCTATCCGGGAAGCCGGGTGGCCCGCCGCGCGCAGGATTGGATCCAGGAGGTAGGCGACCCACCGCCGCCTCTGCGGGCGACCGCGGCCGACACGGCATCTCCCGCAGCCGCGCGTCCGGCCGGTTCGCCGGCTTCCCGTCCCGACGAGCCCGCCGACGCGAGCCAGGGGAGCTACGCGGTGCAGCTGGGCGCGTTCGTGGGAAGCTCCAACGCGGAAGTGCTCGCGAAGAGGGCGCGCGACGCGGGCCTGGACCCTCGGGTGGTGACGCTACCCGGGAGTCGACTGGTGCGCGTGCGCGTGGGGCGGTTCGGCGCCGAAGCCGCCGCGAGAGATCTCATGGGCCACGTGAAGGACCTCGGGTTCCAGGGCGTTCTGGTCCGGGACGCCGACAAGGAGCAGCCCGTGTCGGTCCGAGCACCCGCCGCATCCGGGGGAGCCTAGGGCCGCCGGACCGGACGGTGGCGCACGATCGAGGTCGACCACACGGGAGCCCCCCGCCGCGGCGGGCCTTCGGCCTCCTGCTCGCCGGTGGGACGCCCGAAGCTCAGAGAGCCGCGACGACGCGCTCCATACGGGCTTTCACGTCGCGAGCGACCGGGGCCAGGTCGTCCCGCCCCGCCACCGCGAGCTGGAGCTCCGGGTCCAGGATCGACACCACGGCGGTCCCCTCCTCGTCTCCCTCGTAGACCACCACGTTGCAGGGAAGAAGGAGTCCGATCTCGGTCTCCTCCGAGAGCGCCTTGTGCGCGAGGGGCGGGTTGCACGCTCCCAGGATCCTGTAAGGGCGAAAGTCGACGTCCAGCTTCTGCTTGAGCGTACCCTTGACGTCGATCTCGGTCAGGATCCCGAAGCCCTCCTTCTTCAACTCCTCACGGACCTTCGCGTCGGCCTCGTCCACCGAGGCGCGAAGGGTCTTGCTCATTCCGTATGCCCGCTTGCTCGTCATCGCTGAAAGCCTCGTGTTGTTCGGGAACGTGGGGTCCCGCTCCGGGGGTGGGCAGCGGACATTCGGAACGGAACGCCAGTGGTCCGGAGCACGTCCCGAACGGTAGCGAAAACCGACGCCGGCGTGTAGCTGGGCGGGTACACGGGTGCCTCGCTCCTCGCCGGGCGTTATCATGCTGCCAACCCGCACGCGATCGAGGCCCCGATGAGCACGACCGCAACCCGCCCCTCCGAAGAATCCCCCGGCCACGGCTTCGGCACCGGCCCCGTCTTTCTCGCGAGCATCAGCACGATCCTCGGGGCCATCATGTTCCTGCGGTTCGGCTACGCCGTGGCGAACGTGGGCCTCCTGGGCACCCTGGGCATCATCCTGCTCGGGCACATGGTCACCATCCCGACCGCGCTGGCCATCGCCGAGATCGCCACCAACCGCCGGGTGGAGGGCGGGGGCGAGTACTTCATCATCTCGCGCTCGTTCGGAAACACCATCGGTGGGGCCATCGGGATCTCGCTCTACATGTCGCAGGCGATCTCGGCCGCCTTCTACATGATCGCCTTCGCGGAGGCGTTCCGGCCCCTGACGCCCTGGTTCCAGGAGGCCATCGGCTTCTTCGACCCGAGGATCGTCTCCCTCCCGGCCCTCCTGGCGCTGATGGCGCTCGTGCTCACCCGAGGGGCCGACCTCGGCGTGAAGGTGCTCTGGACGGTCGTCGCGGTGCTCGCGGCCTCGCTGGTCATGTTCTTCTTCGGATCCGCGCCCGAGGACATCCGGCCCGAACGTATCTCGCTCGTCTCCGACCTGGCGCGCCCCGACCACTTCATGCTGGTCTTCGCCATCTGCTTCCCTGCGTTCACGGGCATGACGGCCGGCGTGGGGCTCTCAGGCGATCTCGCCAACCCGCGCCGGTCGCTTCCGCTGGGGATCATGTCCGCGACGTTCACCGGAATCGTCGTCTACGTCCTGGTGGTCTTCAAGCTGGCTTCGTCCGCCAACTCGGTCGCGCTCGATGCGGACCAGCTCATCATGAGCCGGATCGCCCTGTGGGGTCCGATCATCCCGATCGGTCTCGCCGCCGCTACGCTCTCGTCGGCCATCGGATCGATCCTCGTGGCGCCCCGCACCCTCCAGGCGCTGGGAGGGGATCGTGTCGTGCCGATCCCCGCCGCCAACCGCTTCGTGGCCGCCGGCGTGGGCGACGCGAACGAGCCTCGCAACGCGACCCTGCTCACGGCCGCCATCGCACTGGTCTTCGTGATCGCCGGCAACGTGAACCTGGTGGCGCGCATCGTGTCGATGTTCTTCATGGTGACGTACGGCGCGCTGTGTGCCATCTCCTTCCTCGAGCACTTCGCCGCGCGTCCGTCGTATCGCCCCAGCTTCCGATCGAAGTGGTACCTGAGCCTCATGGGCGCGGTGATGTGCCTGGTGCTCATGCTGCAGATGGACCTGGTCTACGCGGTGCTCGCCATCGTGGTCATGACGGTCCTCTACCAGGTGATCCGCAGGAGCCGGGGCGGCGTGGACGACCTGGCCGCCATCTTCCACGGCGTGATGACGCAGGCGACGCGTTATCTCCAGATTCGTCTCCAGAAGACCCCTCCCGACGACTGGCGCCCGAGCGTGATCATCATCACCCCCCGCACCTTCGACCGCTCGGCGCCCGTGCAGATGATGGAGTGGCTCTGCCACCGGTACGGCTTCGGGACGTACCTGCACTACATCCCCGGCATGCTCGTTCCGCAGACGTTCGAGGAGAGTCAGGTCGTCCAGGAGCGGCTGATCCAGTCGATGGCGGAGCGGAAGGGCGCCATCTACGTGGACACCATGATCAGCCCGTCGATGGCGTCGGCTCTCGCGCAGTGCCTGCAGATGCCCGGCGTCTCGGGCATGGAGAACAACACGATCCTGTTCGAGTTCGGCACGCACGATCCGCCGGAGGTGCTGGAGGAGGTGCGCGAAGGCTGTACGATGGCGGGGGTGCCGGAGATGAACCGGCTGGTGTTGCGCCACGGTGAGAACTTCTTCGGCGCCCGCAAGGCGATCCACATCTGGCTCACCTGGCACGATCATCGGAACGCCAACCTGATGATCCTCCTCGCCTACATCCTTCTGGGCCACAAGGACTGGAAGGGTGCGGAGATCTCGATCTTCGCGGCCTATCCGCGACGCGAAGCCCGCGAGCGCACCGAGGAGCTCCACCAGATGATCGCGGAGGGACGGCTGCTGATCAGCCAGAAGAACGTCCTGGTCATCGCCACGGACGACAGCATCGACTTCCAGAGCCTGGTGGCCGCACGGTCGAGCACGGCCGACCTGGTCGTCATGGGCTTCACGGACGCGCGTCTGTCCCAGAAGGGGCCCCAGCTCTTCACGCGTTTCCCGACGCTGCGCGACATCCTCTTCGTCTCCGCGACGGAGACGATCTTCATCGAGTGAAGGGCTGAAGGGCTGAAGGGCGACCCGCTACTGCTCCTTCAGATACCTGGACGGGATCGGGTTGCCCGGCCGCTCACCGTCCCACATGACCGTGGCGATCCACCAGCGGGTTCCGTCGTTGACGAGCTGGATCGAGTTGATGCCGCGCTGGAACGGGGTGGAGTCGGCGGCGGTGTGCCGGGATTCGTAGGTGCTGAACAGGTGCGCGATCTGGCCGAACTGCTCTGTTTCGCGATGGATCTCCCTCTCGAAGAACCCGTTCTCCTCGAGGTACGCGCCGCTGAGGTTTACGTAGTCCTGTGGGGACAGGACGCGATAGCTCACCGTCTCGCCGTCACGCCCGACGCCCACGGCGATCAGCTGCGCTTCGTCGAGAAAGAGGGAATGCCACCGGTTCCAGTCCCGCTTCTGACCGGCCGGCCCGGAGATGACGTCGTAGAGGGCCGCCACGATCCCGTCGACGGTCGTGACGTCGGCAGGGTCCGCTTGCTGTGCGAGCAGGACGGCAGGAGCCGTCATCAGGACGGTCGTCAGCAAGGTCAGAGGAGGAGTCTTCCGCATGGTGTCGTCTCCGGAGGATGGTGATGCTCCCTTGGACACTCCGGGATTTGGATACCCCGGCTGCCCCGGAGGGTTGTCGCCCCGATGTCCCGGTTGATCCCTCCCGGGCCCCCGGGTATCCTTCGTCGCGAAGCCTGCGAGTCCCCGGACGAGTGGCGTGCGCGACGCCTCCGAGACCTGCCGGCACGACCTTCTCGGGTGCCCGCGCTGCGCCCGGCTCACGACGATGACGACGCCCGACGACACCCCGCTCATGCAGCAGTGGCGCGACGCCAAGGCCCGGCATCGCGACGCCCTGCTGTTCTTCCGGGTGGGGGACTTCTTCGAGCTCTTCAACGCCGACGCCGAGGAGGGCGCGCGCCTCCTCGGCCTCACGCTCACCTCGCGCAACAACGGGGCGGCGGCGCGCGTTCCGCTGGCGGGGGTCCCGGCCAAGGCCATCGACGAGTACCTGGCGAGGTTGGTGAAGCTCGGACGGCGTGTCGCCATCTGCGACCAGGTGGAAGACCCCGCCCTGGCCAAGGGGATCGTGCGCCGCGAGGTGACCGAGACGATCACGCCGGGCACCGTGCTGGCCGACTCCCTGCTGTCGGAGCGGCGCAACAACTTCCTGGTGTCGCTCGTGCCCGACACCACGGGATCCTTCGGCCTGGCCGCGCTCGACGTCTCCACCGGGGAGATGACCGTCCGGCGCGTGCCGCGAGACGAGCTCCGCGCCGAGCTCGGCCGCCTGGAGCCGTCGGAGCTCCTGCTTCCCCGGTCTTTCGCCGAGCGCGAGGATCCCGCCGTCACGCTCACGGAGCGCGCACCCGCGCGCACGACGCGTGACGATTGGATGTTCGAGGCCGACGTGTGCGCCGACGAGCTCGCGCGCTTGTACGCGGTGCAGTCGCTGGACGGGTTCGGGTTCCAGCCGGACGACACGGCGCTGATCCGGGCGGCGGGAGGGCTGGTGCAGTATCTGCGCGAGATCCGCCCGTCGGGCGTGACGCACCTGCGTCCGCCCCGGATCCTGAGGCCCGGGCACGTCATGCTCCTGGACGAGATGACGCGGCGGAACCTGGAGCTCGTGGAGCCGCTCCGGGCGGGCGAGCAGGGCGGGACGCTCCTCGACGTCCTCGACGACACGGTCACGGCGATGGGCGCCCGGCTGCTGCGCCGTTGGGTTCTCGAGCCGCTCGTGGTCCCGGAGGAGATCTGGCGTAGGCAGCAAGGTGTGGCGGAGCTCGTGGACGGGCCCGAGCTGAGACGGGCGATCCGGGGCTCGTTGGACGGCGTGAGCGATCTGGAACGCCTGGCCGGGAAGGTCGGCACGGGTCGGGTCGGCCCGAGGGACCTCCTCGGGCTGAGGCGCTCGCTCGAGCGTCTGCCCGCGGTGCGGGACACGGGTGCCGAGGCGTCGTCGGAGCTGTTGCGCGACCTCACCGGCGAGCTCGACTGCCTGGAGGACCTGGCCGATCTGCTGGAGCGTGCGATCGCGGAAGAGCCGCCCGCCACGCTGCAGGAAGGTGGCGTCATCCGCCCCGGATGGTCGGAGCCGCTCGACGAGCTCCGTGAGGTGCGCGACGGGGCCCGCGACTTCATCGCTCGACTCCAGGCGCGCGAGCGGGAGCGCACGGGCATCGGGTCGCTCAAGGTCGGGTTCAACAAGGTCTTCGGCTACTACCTCGAGGTGACGCGCGCCAACATGGACCGCGTGCCCGAGCATTACGTGCGCAAGCAGACGCTCACGAACGCAGAGCGATATTTCACGCCCGAGCTCAAGGAATGGGAGGAGAAGGTCTTCGGCGCCGAAGATCGGATCGCCCAGCTCGAAGCCGAGCTCTTCGCCGAGATCCGGCGTCGTGTCGGAGACCAGGTCGCCCGCCTCCAGGAGACCGGGACGCGCGTGGCCGCGCTCGACGTCCTGGGCACGCTCGCGCAGGTGGCCGAGCGCCGTGGCTACGTGCGTCCGGAGGTGCACACGGGCTTCGACCTCGAGATCCGCGCCGGGCGGCACCCGGTCGTCGAGACGATGATGCCGCGCGAGGAGTTCATTCCGAACGACCTGGCGCTCGACGAGGACGGGTGGATCATCGTGCTGACCGGCCCCAACATGGCCGGCAAGAGCACGGTCCTCCGCCAGGTGGGCCTCATCCAGCTTCTGGCCCAGATCGGCGCCTTCGTGCCCGCCGACGAGGCCCGGCTTCCGGTCACGGATCGGATCTTCACCCGGGTGGGCGCCTCCGACAACCTCGCGCGCGGCCAGTCCACCTTCATGGTCGAGATGAGCGAGACGGCGGCCATCGTGCACGGTGCGACGGACCGGAGCCTGGTGCTCCTGGACGAGATCGGGCGAGGAACCTCCACGTACGACGGTGTCTCGATCGCGTGGGCCGTCACGGAGCACGTACACGAGCACCTCGGGGCCAAGACGATCTTCGCCACGCACTACCACGAGCTCACGCAGCTCGGCGATCTGCTCGGCGGCGTCAAGAACCTGAACGTCTCGGTGCGCGAGGTCGGTGACGACATCGTCTTCTTGCGGCGCCTGGCCGAGGGTGGGGCGGACCGCTCCTACGGGATCCAGGTGGCCCGCCTGGCGGGTCTGCCCGACGACGTGATCGCGCGGGCTCGGGAACTTCTCACGGAGTTGGAGGGAACACATAGCCACGGGGGAGAAGGGCTGGGCCGGCACGGCGCTCACCGTCCGCGCTCCGAGGCTCCCCCGGATCAGCTGTCGATGTTCCAGGTGGAGCACCCCGTGGTGGATCGCCTGCGTGCGCTCGACCCGGATGGGCTGACGCCCAGGCAGGCCCTGGATCTGCTCTACCAACTCTCGAATGACGTGAAGACAGGCGGGAGCGATGCGTGACGCGTGACGAGCGGGGTCCGGGCCTCCGGAGGATTCTCGGGGGGCTCACCGTGGCGACATTCGTGCTGTCGAGCGCGGGATGTACCTCCGATGGCGAGATTCAGCACCCGGCGCCCCTCTACGGAGACGTGCCGATCCAATATCCCATCCAGCTCTGGGACCAGGACCAGGAAGGAGAGACGCTCCTGCGGGTCCGGGTCACGGATACCGGTACGGTAGACAGCGTGGTCGTGGAGAAGTCCTCCGGATACGCGGCCTTCGATTCCGCGGCCGTGGCGGGCGCCAAGAAGCTCCAGTTCAGCCCGGCGCGCCGAAAGGGCAAGAGGATCCGCGTGTGGGCGGAGGTCCCCGTCAACTTCTCGAAGAAGCCGCGGCCCGACACGCTGCCTCCGCTCCCCGACACACTGCCCGCACTGCATTGAGGCCGGAGCCGGTGGCGGAAGCCCCACCGTCGAGCCCCGCGGCGAACGGCGGCGACTGAGGGGCCCGCGCGCGGCCCACTCCGGCATGCCTCTCTTCCTCGGCCTCGACTGCGGCACCCAGAGCCTGAACGCGCTCGTGATCGAGGTCGAAGCCGAGCGCCGGGCCGTCGTATTCGAGCACTCGCTCCCCTTCGACGCGACCTTCCCGGACTACGGCACGGTCAACGGGGCTCTCCCCGGCGACGATCCCCTGGTGGTGGAAGCGCCGCCGCTCCTGTGGGCCGAGGCGCTCGACCGGATGATGGGCCTGCTGGCCGCCGAGCTCGGTCGCGACCTGGCGCGTGTCGCCGCCGTCACGGGATCCGCGCAGCAGCACGGAAGCGTCTACCTGAGCGCGGAAGGGGTCTCGCTTCTGGCTTCTGCCGACCCCCGCCGGCCCCTGGCCGATCGGATGCGGAGCGGATTCTCGCGTGAGCGCGCGCCGATCTGGATGGACGCGAGCACATCGATCGAATGCGCCGAGATCACCGCGGCGGTCGGCGGTCCGGAGGCCCTCGCACGGATCACCGGGTCGCGCGCCTTCGAGCGCTTCACGGGACCCCAGATCCGAAGGTTCGCGAGGACCGATCCCCGGGGATGGACGCGGACGGCACGCGTGGACCTCGTGAGCTCGTACCTGGCCTCGCTCCTCGCCGGGGCCGCCGTACCGGTCGATGTCGGGGACGCGTCAGGGATGAACCTCCTCGACCTCGCCCGGGGCGACTGGGCCGAGGTGGCGTTGGAGGCGACGGCAGCCGGCCTCCGGAAGAAGCTGCCCGCCGTGGTCCCGTCGGCGACCGTCGTCGGACGCGTTGGCGGCTACTGGACGGGCCGGTACGGTTTTCCGCCCGCCGAGGTCGTCGCCTGGACCGGAGACAATCCGTCGAGCCTGGTGGGCGTGGGCGCCGTGGAGCCCGGAGTCACCGCCGTCTCGCTGGGCACGAGCGACACGCTCTTCGGACCGATGGCCGAGCCCGAGCCCGACCCGACCGGAGCCGCGCACGTCTTCGGGGCGCCGACCGGCGGCTTCATGAGCCTGGTGTGCTTCCGCAACGGGTCGCTCGCGCGAGAGCGGGTGCGCGACCGCTTCGGCCTCGACTGGAACGGGTTCTCCGCGGGGCTCCGGACGACCGAGCCGGGGAACGGAGGTGCGCTCATGCTCCCCTGGTTCGAGCCGGAGATCACCCCTCCGGTCCTCGAGGCCGGGGTGCGCACGCGCGACCTCGACGACGGTGACGCCGCGGCCAATGTCCGCGCGGTGGTCGAGGCCCAGATGATGGCCATGCGGCGACACTCGAGGTGGGCCGTCCCTCGCGTCGAGCGGATCCACGCCACCGGTGGAGCGGCACGCAACGAGGAGATCCTCCAGGTCATGGCCGACGTGTTCGACGCGCCCGTCCACCGGATCGAGGTCGCCAACTCGGCGTGCCTCGGCGCCGCCTTGCGCGCGCTGCATGCGCACGAGGCCGCTGCGGGCCGAGTATGTTCCTGGAAGGACGTCGTCGCCGGATTCGCCGCGCCGTCGCCCGACCCCTTGCTCCGTCCCCGCGTGGACGCGGTGGACGTCTACGCGCGACTCGCCCGCGAGCACGCCGCGCTCGAGGAAGGTTGGCTCAAGCGTCTCCGCCGCTGACCTCCCCGAGGGGGGTCGAGAGCCCGTCGATGCTCCGGAGGTTGTGCTCCCGACGGTAGGCGTCCAGCCCGGTCTTGCGGTCCTTCTCGGCGGCCCACCGGACGAGCGTGTCGCGCGGGCCCACGTACTCCATCGTGGGCACCCCGAACCCGCACGAGGTATGCACCCGGGTCACGTCCGCCACGATGATCTGGCGGACACCCGGTGTCTCCTCGAAGTGCGGCGCCAGCTCCCGCCACTCCTCCGAGGACGGCAGCACGGTCCGACCGCGGCCGTAGATCCGCAGGATGCGCGGGGTTCCGCTGAACGCGCAGAACATGAACGTCACGCGGCCGTTCTCCCGAAGGTGGGCGGACGTCTCGTTGCCGCTTCCCGTCAGGTCGAGGTAGCCCACGCGTGTCGGAGAGAGCACGCGGAACGCGTCGAGCCCCTTGGGAGACAGGTTCACGTGACCGGTGGCGGCCAGCGGCGCCGTGGCCACGAAGAAGAGGGGCTGAGCCTCGATGAAGGCTCGCAGGTCCGGGGTCAGCGCGTCGAGCGGTTTCGCCATCGGTCCGGCTCCTTCGAGATCGGGAGGGACGGCCGATCCGGGCTCGATGGATCGGTCGGCCGGCCTTGGATCTCCTGCCGCCATGGATCGGTCGGCCGGCTTCAGGATACCCAATAGGGGAGGGACTTCACCACCCATGAGGGATTCTGTCCAAACCGAGAGGCGACGATATGGCGAGCGAGACGATCACCACCCTGTTTCTGGATATCGGCGGCGTGCTCCTGACCAACGGGTGGGACCACCATGCGCGCCGCCGTGCCACCGAGGAGTTCGGTCTCGACTACGAAGAGATGGACGAGCGTCACCGAATGACCTTCGACACGTACGAAGAGGGGAAGGTGAGCCTCGATCGCTACCTGGACCGAATCGTGTTCTACGAGCCGCGAGCCTTCGACCGGAAGGCGTTCAAGGACTTCATGTTCGCACAGTCCGACAAGCTGCCCGACATGATGGAGGGCCTCCTCGAGCTCAAGGAGCGCCGCGGGCTTGGCGTCGTGGCGGTGAGCAACGAGGGGCGTGAGCTCACCCAGCACCGGGTGCGCACGTTCGGACTCGACGGGCTGATCGACTTCTTCGTATCGTCGTGCTTCGTGCACGTGCGCAAGCCGGACGAGGACATCTACCGGATCGCGCTCGACGGTGCGCAGGCCGCGCCGGAGCAGGTGGCGTACGTCGACGATCGACGCATGTTCGTGGAGGTCGCGGAGTCCCTCGGGATCCGCGGCATCCACCACACCGACACCCACGAGACGCTGGCGCGCCTCGATGCCTGGACGGCTCCTAGCTCTTGAGACGGCAGGAGGTACGATGAGACACTCGAGTGACCTTCCGGCTCCCTCGGACCGGCGTGCGTACCGCATCGCGCGGCTCGGGGGATTCCTGCTCCTCGTCGGCCTCACCGACGCGTCTGGGGCGATCGGCCAGGAGACGGCCGACCCCGCCTCCAGCGAAGAGTCCTCCGCGGTGGCCGAGAATGCGAGCGACCTGCGCGTGGTGCTCATCACCGGCTCGACCGACGGTCTGGGGAGGGAGGTGGCGCGCCGCGTCGCCGCAACGGGCGCGCACGTCATCATCCACGGACGGAACGTGGAGCGGGGCAAGGCGCTCGTCGAGGAGATCGATCGCGAGGGGCCGGGCACCGCGCGCTTCTATGCCGCGGATTTCGCTTCGCTCGATCAGGTGCGCGACTTCGCCCATGAGATCCGGCTCGACTACGACCGACTCGACGTGCTCGTCAACAACGCGGGAGTCTGGCTCGACGGGCCGGATCGCCGACTCAGCGACGACGGCTACGAGTTGACGTTCCAGGTCAACTACCTGTCCGGCTTCCTGCTCACGCGACTCCTTCTCCCCCTGCTCCTCGAGAGCGCGCCGTCCCGCATCATCAACGTATCGTCCATCGCGCAGCGCCCGATCGACTTCGACGACGTGATGCTGGAGCACGACTACAGCAGCTCGAGGGCCTACGCGCAGAGCAAGCTCGCGCAGATCATGTTCACCTTCGACCTGGCGGACGAGCTGAAGAACACCGGAGTCATCGTCGAGGCGCTGCATCCGGCGACCATGATGGACACGCACATGGTGCTGTCCCGGGGAGCCCAGCCCAGGAGCTCGGTCGAGGAGGGAGTGGAGGCGGTCCTGCATCTGATCGAGGCGCCGAATCTGAAGAGCGGCCAGTACTTCAACCAGATGGAGCCCGCCCGGGCGAACGACCAGGCCTACGACCGGGGCGCGCAAGTCCGGCTGCGGCGCCTGAGCGGGGATCTGACGGGCGCGCCGATGGTGAGCCTGCGAGAGGAGGTCGACCGCTAGCAGGGGCCACGCCGAAAGGGTCGCGGCGGACGGGGTGGCCGCGACCCGGGGTCGACGGGTCCTCGAGCGGCCTCTCTACGTCGAAGGCCCCGCAGCCGCGGACGATTCCTCCAGGCCGGACGGCGTCTCGGCCACGCGTCGTGGGAAACGCATCGCGAGCGTGACGAGCCCGACGACACCCAGGAGGGTCACCAGCCCGGCCCCCTGCTCCACGAGCGTCGGGGCGTGGACCAAGTGGCGCAGCGCCCGGAAGCCGCTGGCGATCAAGGCCGCCAGGACCCAGGACCACCCGCAGTAGGAAGCCCAGTAGCGCAGGATCAGCCAGAGAAACGCCAGAGCGCCCAGCACGAACGCCGCGCCGGCCAGCCAGATGTTCGTGCCCCGCGGGACCTCCGAGAGGACGAGCCCGAGGAGCGGAAGAAAGAGGAGCGCTCCCGTGAGCGCACGCCCCCGTGTGGACCGGGCCGCACCGACGACGACCAGAAGCGGGATGCCGATGGTGGTGACCGCCATCACCGCATCCACCGGTACCGAGAAGAGCGTTCCGAGCGCCGGCACCACCCGACCGAGCAGCGTCGTGGGGGCCGCGGGCACGCCGGTGCGCTGCAGCACACCCGGAACGATGTCGGCCAGAGCGAACAGAGCCCCCGCACCGAGCCCGGCCAGGAGCATGTCGCGCCTCTGAGCCAGCCCGATGCCATCGGGGAAGAGGCGGATCCCCGCGCGCCTGCGGAGCGCCCCGAGCGTGTACCAGAGGGCCAACGCGATGAGCGCCGCGACCGGGGGCGCCAGCAGCTCGGCGAGGCTCAAGCCGAGGAAGTTGCGCCACGGCATGGCCGTATCGTAGGAAGCCAGCACGGTCTTCAGCGTATTGAGGAAGCTCGTCAAGCCGAGTGCCGTCAGACTTCCCACGAAGATGAGTGTCGTCCTTCGGTCGAGGATGCCGTCGGAGAGCACCGGATCGAGACGCTTGCCGACCCGGATACCGCCCACGACCACGACCGTCAGGAAGAGCACGCCGCACAGGATCATGATCACCTGGAGACGATCCGCGCGCTCCCTCTCGGCACGCCGGAAGGTCTCGGGCAGATCCACGCTCCGCTGCACCTGCACGGCCTCTCGGCCGGCGAGCGTCACGGCGACCTTGGCCTGGGCGCCGTCCGGCAGGCCCAGCGTCGTGTCGGTGTACGTGACCGTCACGTCACGCCGATGCGGACGCACCGTTTGCGTGAGGTCGGACGCCTCGAGCGCGAGGGTGTCGAAGCCCAGGTCGGAGAGGGTCGCACGCGCGATCTCCCGGGCCTCGGCGTCGGCGATCGAGTCGCGCGCGACCGAGTCGGGGAGGAGATGATGGACGTCCAGGGGAGCCCCGTCGGGGCGGATTCGGACGCGCCACTCCTCGGCGCGATCGGCGAGGGTGCCGCTCGTGTGCACGTACCGCACGATCCACCACGCGGGGATGTCGTACTGGGCTGCCAGCACCGAGGCGAGCTTCTCGTCGTCGTGCGACTCGAGGAAATGCGCGAGCTGGTCCGTTCCGACGGTCACCGGCCGGCTCAGGCGCGTCCATCCCGAAGGATCGACCCCTCGGGCGGCGAGCACAGAATCGGCGGTGGCGAGGACGCGGGGCCGCGGGGCGGTGAAGGCCGGGCCCAGCGTCGGGGCAGACGGCACGAAGACGGCCAGCAGCAACGCGACGCCGCCCACGATCAGCGACAGCTCGCGTGCGCGCCTCGAAAGGGTGCGGGTGCGCACCGGCGCGGCGGCCTCCTCCGGTCGGAACTCGGTGCCGGGCCGCCACGCCCTGAAGCGGGCTTCATCGGGCAAAGCCCCGAGCCCTCGCTGGCGCACCCAGCGCCACGCCACGGCGAGCGCGGGCGCCAGCAGGACCAGCAGGATGACGGCGGCCGTCACGCGGTAGGGGAGGGCGTCGCCGGAGGCCGCGAACGACCCGAACAGCACCAGGTCGTAGACGAAGTGGGCCAGCACGGTCACGAGCAGCCCGAACCAGAGGAAGAGCACGGCCCAGAGGCACGCGTCGAGGAAGATCTCCATGCCTCGCGAGTAGGGAGGCCACGACGCGTAGTTCGAATGGGCGAAGCCGAAGATCACCGCCGTGCCCACGACCCCGAGCGCCAGCCACCAGCCGCGGTGCTCTCGGTTTCTGGCCCAGATCGCCAACAGGGAGAGCGGAAGCGCCCGGAAGAGCGACTCCTCCCAGACGCCCGCCTGGAGGGACAGCGCGACACCGGACACCCAGGGGAGCGGCGTGGAGATGAGGTTGGGGTCGTTGACCAGCTCGGTGGGCACCCACCAGCCCAGGAGCTTGCGCGTGACCAGGTAGAAGAGCGCCACGTAGGCGAAGCCGTACGCTGCGGTCGCGTAGCCGCCGGCTACCCGGCCGGCCACGGCCCGCGTGCCCCGATGCCTCCCCAGCTTCCACCAGTCCAGGTGATCGGGGAAGGCGTGGCGCGCCGCGGCCTCGGCGGCGGCGAGGGTGAGGCCCACCAGGATCGCCATGCCCACGCCGCTCAGGATCGCCTCGAGGACGATCGTCGTCCGGAAGACGGCGGGCGAGGTCGCGGTGTCGTATCCGAACCAGCTCCCGGGCAGCTGGTTCACGCCGGCCGCGGCGATGAGGGCGCCGATCACGGCCCCCGCGACCAGAGCCGGCCGCCAGCGCACCGACTGTTCGAGCGCGTAGTGGCGCAGGACGAACGCACCCAGGATCAGGAGCGCCAGCATGCCGATCTGCGCGATCACCGCCAGCAGGTCGTTGGCCGAGCGCATCTCGCCGTAGCGCCGATGGAACGACTGGGGGATGACCACGTAGGGGTTGGCGGCCGAGGGTGTGTCGCCGGCGATCACCACGTCGAGGCGGATGGGCGCTTCCGCGATGCGGCGGCCCTCGCGCTCGAACGTGAACGTGCGGTCCACGCGCCCGCTCGTCTTGCGCGTCTCGTACGAGGACGAGGACAGGCTCCAGAGCGTCGTGTCCTGACCGATCCAGTCGGCGAGTACCGTCGTGGCCAGAGCGCGGGCGGAGTCGGGGTCGAGCTCGGGGCGTCGGTCGGACTCGGCGAGCACCCTGCGGAAGCCGACGATGCGCCCGTCCGTGGCGAAGTCGACCCGCGCTTCGTGGGGATCGAGCGGCACGAACGCGCGCACGCTCCAGGTGAAGAGCGCGAAGTCACGGCCGCGAATGAGCGCGTTCAACGAGTCGGGCCCGCCCCCCGCTAGGTCCACGTAGGTGCGAAGCGAGTCGTTGGCCTCGAAGTGGACGGCCCTGCGCGAGCCTTCCGGCGCCAGGTCGTGCGCCTGGAAGAAGGAATCCGCGCGCTGGAGCGCCACCTGCCGGGTGATCTGCTGGCGCAGTGCGAGCATGGGCATGGCGCGCGGGAAGAGCCAGGCCGCCAGGCCCCCCGCGACGACGATGATCGCGCCGAGCCAGAGCCCGGGGCGCCGAATCTTCGGGAGTGTGTCCATAGGTGGGCAGAATCTCCCCGACGGGGGGGAGGCGCAAGGCGCCGGTGCGCGTGTCTCCCTTGTGAACCGCCGCGCTCGTCCGGAGTTTGCATGGGACCGTTTCAAGTAGCTCCGCGGCGGTCCGGGGCGGGAATGTCTCCGCTCCGTCGCCTCGGGGCGCCCGACATCCCGCCGATCATCCCATGCCGAATCCCATCGTCGAGTGTGTGCCGAATTTCTCCGAGGGCCGGGACCGGGCCCTCCTCGAGAAGATCACCAACGCCATCGCCGCCGTGCCGGGCGTGAGCCTCCTGGACGTCGATCCGGGCGCGAACACCAACCGCACCGTGGTCACGTTCGTGGGCTCTCCCGAGGCGGTGGCGGAGGGTGCCTTCCAGGGCGTGGCGAAGGCCGCCGAGCTCATCGACATGCGGCGCCATCACGGCGAGCATCCGCGCATGGGGGCGACCGACGTCGTGCCGTTCGTGCCGGTCGCCGACATCACGATGGAAGAGTGCGCGGAGATCGCCCGCCGCGTGGGGCGCAGGATCGGCGAGGAGTTGGGCATCTCGGTCTACCTCTACGAGCACGCGGCCTCGCGCCCGGAGCGGCGCAACCTCTCACGCGTCCGCTCGGGCGAGTACGAGGGGATGGCCGAGAAGCTGAAGGACCCGGCGTGGAAGCCCGATTACGGGCCTGCCGACCTGAACGAGAGGGCCGGGGTCACCGCGGTGGGCGCGCGAGAGTTCCTCATCGCGTACAACATCGATCTCAACACCACCGACCGGCGCTACGCCAACGAGATCGCCTATACGCTTCGCGAGCGGGGGCGGTGGAAGCGTACGGGCAACACCGAGCCGTTCTACTACAAGGGCGAGATCGTGCGCTTCTCCTCGGACGGCCGCTACCCGTGCGGCCCGTGCGACTTCGTCGGCGACTCGTTCGAGGAGCTCGAGGCCCACTACCGCGACGTCCACGGAGGGGACCTTCGGGCACGGTACGAGGGGTTGGAGATCGACCCGGAGCGGCCCACGGGCCCGGTCTTCGACGACGGGCTGTTCAAGGACGTGAAGGCGATCGGCTGGGTCATCGAGGAGTACGGCCGCGCCCAGATCAGCATCAACCTCACCAACTACAAGGTGAGCGCGCCGCACGAGGTTCTCGAGGCGGCCCGGGAGGAAGCGGGCAAGCGGGGCATCGTCGTCACCGGATCGGAGCTCGTGGGCCTCGTCCCGTACGACGCCATCGATCGGGCGGCACGCTTCTATCTGAGACGGATGATGAAGTCGACGGGCATCCCGGTCCCGGATCGGATGGAGACCGCGATCCAGTCGATGGGACTGCGGGACGTCGCTCCGTTCGACCCGGCGGAGAAGGTGCTTGCGCTTCCGAAGGTCGAAGGCCCGCTGGTGCGGCGGACCACGTACGATTTCGTCGACGAGGTCTCGCGCGACACGCCGGCTCCCGGAGGCGGCTCGGTGGCCGCCCTGGCCGGGGCGCTCGGCGGGGCGCTCGCCTCGATGGTCGCCAACCTGTCGGTCGGGAAGGGCTCCTTCGACGAGCATTACGATGCGCTCTGCTCGATCGCGGAGCGCGCCCAGGTGGTCAAGGACGCGCTGGTCCGCGGGGTCGACGAGGACACGCAGGCGTTCGATGCCGTCCTCGAGGGGATGCGCATGCCGCAGGACACCGAGGAGGAGCGCACCGCGCGGACCCGCGCGATCCAGAAGGGCTACAAGGAGGCCACGAGCGTCCCTCTGGCGACGGCGGAGCGGTGCTTGCAGGCGATGAAGCTCTGCCGGGAGATGGCCGAGCTGGCGAGTGAACAGATGATCAGCGACGTGGGTACCGGCGTGCACCTGGCGCACGCGGGCCTGAGGGGCGCGGCCTACAACGTGCGCATCAACCTGCCGCACATCACCGAGGACGCGTTCGCGGCCGAGGTCCGGGAGCGGCTGAGCGCACTGCTGGCGGAAGCCGAGGAGGTCGCCGTGAAGGTCGAAGAGCGCGTCGAAGCTGCCCTGGGAGGTGCGTCTTGAGCGGGCCCGGCGTGCGCAACGAGCGGCCCTATGCCGACGTCATCGGCATGATCGGTTGGACGCCCATGGTCCGGCTCAACCGGGTCGTGGACGGGGTGCGGACCCCCGTGTACGCCAAATGCGAGTTCATGAACCCGGGCGGCTCCGTGAAGGACCGGATCGGCCTGGCCATGATCGAGGCGGCCGAGAAGGAGGGACGGCTGAAGCCCGGAGGCACCATCGTCGAGGGGACGAGCGGCAACACGGGCCTCGCGCTCGCGATGACCGCGGCCATCAAGGGCTACCGATGCATCTTCACGATGCCGGACAAGATGAGCACCGAGAAGGTGAAGCTGCTGCGTGCGTTCGGGGCGGAGGTCATCATCACGCCCACCGCGGTGCCTCCGGACCATCCCGAGAACTACGTGATGAAGGCGAAAGCGATCGCCCACGAGCTCGACGGCGCGATCCTCGCCAACCAGTTCTACAACGAAGCCAACCCGAACGCGCACTACGCGAGCACCGGGCCGGAGCTCTGGGCCCAGAGCGAGGGCAGGATCACCCACTTCCTGGCGGGGGCGGGCACGGGAGGCACGATCACCGGTACGGGCCGGTTCCTCAAGGACCAGAATCCAGAGGTGCGTGTGGTCGGCGTCGACCCGGACGGGTCGATGATCGGACCCTACTACAAGACGGGCGAGAAGACCGAGGGCCATCCCTACAAGGTGGAAGGTCTCGGCAACGACAAGATCCCCGGCACGCTCGACCTGGACGTCGTGGACGACTACGTGACGGTGAGCGACGGGGACGCGTTCCTGATGGCGCGGCGCCTGACCCGAGAGGAAGGTCTCTTCGCCGGAGGGTCCTCGGGTCTCATCACGCACGCGGCGGTCGCGCTGGCCCGAGAGCTCGACGACCCCGAGGCGTTCGTGGTGGCGCTCCTTCCCGACTGGGGCGAGCACTACCTGAGCAAGTGCTTCGACGACGACTGGATGAGGGAGAACGGCTACCTCGAGCGTCCGCGGCGGCGGAGCCTCGCGGAGATGCTCCGCGCCAAGGAGGGCTCCGCCAAGCTCATCACGGTCGGCCCGGAGACGTCGATCCGCATGGCGGTCTCCACGATCACCGCCCACGACATCGGGCAGCTCCCGATCGTCCAGAACGGCGAATGCGTGGGCTCCGTGGCGGAGAGCGACCTCATGGCTCGCGTCATCCAGGAGCCCGAGCTGCTGGAGCGTCCGGTGGAGTCCGTCATGGGCCCACCGTATCCCGTCGTGGACGCGCACGTTGATGCGGGCGAAGTGACCCGGCTCCTGCAGCGCGGCAACGACGCCTGCCTCGTGCGCCAGGGTGGAGCGCTCACCGGAATCGTGACCCGGTTCGACATCGTGAAGGCCCTGACCGCGGCAGCCTCCTGATGCGGACCCGGCGCTCGAGGAGGACCGCATGAGAGTCGCGGTGCTCATGGGGGGCACGTCCGACGAGCGCGAGGTGTCGCTCTCCTCGGGTGCCCAGGTCGCCCGTGCGCTCCGCGACGCGGGCCACGAGGTGGTGGCCGTGGACACGGCGCGGGGCGCGCTGTCGAGGTCCGAGGAGTCGAGCCTGCTGGCCTCGGGCGTGCGGGCGACCCCGCCCGCCCACGACGATCTCACGCGGCTGGACGAGGGCCACACGGTGGCGCTCGCGCGCGATCCCACGCTCGGAGAGGTGGACGTGTTCTTTCTCGCGCTCCACGGCGGAAGCGGGGAGGACGGGACCATCCAGGCGCTCCTCGACGTAGCGGGCGTCGCCTACACCGGGAGCGATCGACTCGGGTGCTCGCTCGCGATGGACAAGGAGGTCGCCAAGCGGCTCCTGCGCGACGCGGGGATCCCGACGCCCGACTGGCTCACCGGCGATCCGAGCGCCGACGAGGTGATCGAAGCGCTCGGCCTCCCCGTCATCGTCAAGGCGGCGGGCGGCGGCTCGTCGCTCCGGCTCCTGCTGGCCCACGATCGCGTCGAGTTGGAGGCCGCGCTCGAGGAGGCGCGAGGGTTCGACGACCTGGTCCTGTTCGAGCGCTACGTCCGGGGCCGTGAGCTCACGGTCGGTGTCGTGGGCGACCAGGCGCTGCCGGTCGGAGAGATCATCCCGGCCCACGAGATCTTCGACTACGAGTGCAAGTATCAGCCGGGCCTCGCCCGGGAGATCTTCCCCGCCGACATCCCGCCCGAGCTCGCCTCGCACCTCCAGCGGACGGCCCTCGCGGTGCACCGGGTGCTCCGCATGCGGGACTTCAGCAGGGTCGATTTCCTGGTCGACGGCGAGGGGACCGCTTGGTGTCTGGAAGCGAACGCGCTCCCCGGCATGACGGCCAACAGCCTCGTTCCGAAGGCCGCGCGGGCGGCCGGGATCTCGTTTCCGGAGCTGTGCGACCGTATCGTGAGGTACGCGGCGGCAAGGAGACGGACCGACGCGTCGTAGTCTTCAGTAGGCAGGAACCTGCCCACCGGGCGGGGGTTTGAGACAACAGTTCCCCGGTAGATCCAGAGCACGGTCACAGCATGGCTTACTCCTACAGGACCTTCAGATTCGGCGGGATGCTCACCCCCGTGGTGAAGCGTCTGATCATCGCCAACGTGGCCGTGTTCCTGTTCGGATCGGTGATGAACCATGCGGTCGGTCCGGACTTCATGATCGACTGGTTCGCGTTCCAGCCGACCCGGATCTTCCTGCGGCCCTGGGGCGTGTTCACCTACATGTTCGTCCACGGCGGCTTCTGGCACATCGCCCTGAACATGTTGGTCCTCTTCTTCTTCGGGCCACCGCTCGAGAGCGCCTGGGGAGGCCGCGAGTTCTTCAAGTTCTACATCATCTGCGGACTCGGCGGCGTGGCCCTGAGCTACGTGTTCCTGCCGACCGCCATCATCGGAGCGTCCGCCGCGATCTACGGCGTCATGCTCGCGTTCGCGATGACGTGGCCGGACGCGCCCATCTACTTCTGGGGCATCTTCCCGATCAAGGCGAAGTGGCTGGTGGGCTTCTTCGTCGCGATGTCGCTCTTCTACTCGATCAGCGCGCCGAGTGGCGGCGGCATCGCGCACCTGGCCCACCTCGGAGGGTTCCTGACCGGCTTCCTCTACCTGAAGAGCCACCGGCACGCCGGTCAGGGGTTCGAGCGCTTGAAGAGGGCCGTGCGCACCCATCCCAGGCTCGCCATCGTGCCGCACCAGGGGAAGTCCCAGGAGCGCCGGAGCGCGGCCAAGCCCGAGGCCGCGGAGCGGAGGGAGCGCAAGGAAGACGTCGCGCTCTACGATGCCGTGGACCAGGTGCTCGACAAGATCTCCGAGCAGGGCATGGGCTCGCTGACGGCCGCCGAGCGCAAGCTCCTGGACGACGTCTCCCGGAGGCACCGCACCAACTGACCCCCGGGAGCACGCACGAGCGGATCCCGAATGCACCTCCGCTCCCTTGACTCGGAGGGGATATATAGTGATATATCTATCTGTATATCCCAACACCGGAGAGCTGCGTTGAGCACCGAGATCCTACCGACGATTGCCGTGGAAGACACCGCGCGGTTCCTGCGGTGCCTGGGCCATCCCGTGCGCTTGCAGATCCTCGATCTCCTGGAGCAGTCGGGCGAGTGCACGGTGACGGAGGTGTACGAGGCGCTCGACCTCGAGCAGGCCGTGGCGTCGCAGCATCTGACGGTCATGCGGGACAAGGGAATCCTGAAGCGGCGCAAGGACGGCGTGCACGTCTACTACCGCCTCGGGGACGATCGGGCGCTCAAGGTCCTCGACTGCGTTCGCCGAGGGAACTGCTAGGGGCGCTGGGCCGGCGATCCAATACGGCCTCTCTGCGAACGCCCGAGCCCCGACGCGTCCTTCCCATGCTCACCTGGGCCAGCCGGCCCAGGTCGACCTTTCCCAACCTTGTTCCCCCCCGCCCGCGCTGTCAGCTTTCCGGGACACTCCATCGAAACTGGAAGCCAGTGAGGGGACATGTCAGAGCTTGGGACGAAGTGGACGTTCGGTCGGGTACGGGGCGGCCTGACCCTCGGGGCGATTCTTCTCTTGGGAGCTTGCGGCGGCACCGCGGCAGTGAGTCCGCCGCCGGCACCGATGCCCCGCACGGGAACGACTCGGTCCGATACGTCGGTGATCACCATGCCGAGGACCGACCAGGGACCGGGCCAGGTGGTGCCGTCCGGGCTCTTCAACGTGAACCTGGACACGGTTCACGCCGGCGAGTGGGACCAAGGCAAGATGTGGACCTTCGAGTTCCCTCCGACCGACTACTTCTCGAAGACCTACGGATTCCACCCGGACAGCGCCTGGTTCGCCCACGCGAGGCTCGGGGCGCTGCGCATTTCCGGATGCTCGGCTTCGTTCGTCTCGCCCAACGGCCTCATCCTCACCAACCATCACTGCGCGAGGGAGTTCGAGAAGAGCGCTCAACGCGAGGGTGAGGACATCCTGGACAACGGGTTCTTCGCCAAGAACCTGGCGGACGAGCGCGCCGTGAAGGACTTCCATGCCGACCAGCTCATCGACCTGGTCGACGTGACCGACGAGGTCAACGCGAAGCTCGATACGGTGCCGTCGGACAGGCGCGCCGACGTCCGCAAGGACGTTCTGGACTCCATCCAGGCGCGCATCCTGAAGCAGCGGGGTGGAAAGGACGCGGGCATCGTCGTCGAGATGGTCTCGCTCTACAACGGGGGCCGCACGTCGGCCTACGTGTTCCGCCGTTACACCGACGTGAAGCTCGTGGGGGTGCCCGAGCTCCAGATCGGCTACTTCGGCGGAGACCCCGACAACTTCACGTATCCGCGCTACAACCTCGACTTCTCGCTCTTCCGGGTCTACGGGGATGACGGCAAGCCGCTGCACACCCCGAACTACTTCCATGTGGACACGCTCGGCCTGCACGGTGGCGAGCCCATCTTCGTGGTGGGCAACCCGGGCTCCACGAGCCGACTGCAGACGGTCGCGCAGCTCGAGTTCCGCCGTGACGTCGGCGACAAGGACATCCTCGACCTTCTCCGCTCGCGCATGGCGGTCCTCGACCAGTACATCAAGGCGCACCCGGAGGAGGCGGAGAAGTACGACCTGCGTAACCAGTACTTCGGGCTCAGCAACTCGGAGAAGGCGTACACCGGACAGGTGAAGGGCCTCGAAGACCCCATCATCATCGCGCGGCGCAAGGACAGCGAGCGGAAGTTCCAGCAGGCCATCGACGCGGACTCGACGCTCAAGGCCCAGTACGGCGACCTGATCGCCAGGATGGCCGCGCTGCAGAAGCAGAAGAGGACCGAGGCGCCCGGCTTCGGCGCGTTCCTCGGACTTACCAGCTCGAGCCTGGCCTCCGCCACCCTGCACCGCGCGCTGCTCGCGTTCCAGATCCTCAACGTCCGGGCGAGCGGCAACGACGACGCGCTGAAGAGCCTTCTCGCCGAGATGGACAGTGTCGGGCAGCAGCCCAAGGAGCTCGACGAAGCGCTCATGGCGGCCCGGTTCCGTGACTTCGTCCATTACTACGGAGAGAACAGCCAGCTCGCGAAGTCCGTGCTCCAGGGCAGGACGCCCGAAGCGGCCGCGGCGGCCGTGGTGAGCGGAAGCGTCCTGTCCGACTCGGCCAATGCGGTGGCGGCGGCCCAGAACGGCACGCTCAGCATGAGCGACCCCGCGCTCGGCGTGGTCAGGGGCTACCTGCCGACGTTCGCCCAGTTCCAGCGCATGGTGTCGACCGTCTTCCCCGAGGAGGACGAGATCGCGGCGGACCTTGGCCGTGCCCGCTTCAAGGTCTACGGCACCAAGGTGCCTCCGGACGCGACCTTCTCGCTCCGGATCTCCGACGGCGTGGTGAAGGGCTACGATTACAACGGCACGATCGCCCCGTGGCACACCACGTTCTACGGCCTCTACGACCGGCACTATTCCTTCCTCGGACGGGAGGAGTGGGCGCTTCCGAAGCGGTGGCTGAATCCGCCGGCCTCCTTCAACCTGGCGACGTCGCTCGACTTCGTGAGCACGGCCGACATCATCGGCGGCAACTCGGGCTCCCCGGTGCTCGACAAGGATCTCGACCTGGTGGGTGTCGTCTTCGACGGCAACATCGAGAGCCTTCCCGGCGACTACATCTTCATGCCGAAGGTGAACCGTGCGGTCGCGGTCGACGTCCGGGCCATCCTGGAGGCGCTCGACGACATCTACGACGTGGATCGGCTGGTCGTCGAGATGAAGACGGGCCGGCTGGTGGCCACCGAAGCGGCGGCCGACGGGCGGTGACGAGCCGCGACGTGCTCGTATGCCGTGCCCGTCCAGGGCGGGTGAGCACCCCGCACTAGGGGCGAGGTCGCCTCGGCTCATACAGAACGGGCCGCGCCGGAGACGGCGCGGCCCGTTCTCGTGCGGTTCGAATCGATTGCGATTCGAGAAGAAGTGCGGCACCGTGGACGTAGGGAGACGTGGACACGATCCACTCCGACCAGGAGGAGCCGCATGGCAGGCAGGTTCTCGAACAGTTGGTCGCTGGTGAAGGCGAGCGCGCGGGTGCTCAAGCTCGACAAGGAGCTGATGGTCTTTCCGCTCCTGTCCGGCGTCGCGTCGATCCTGGTGGTCGCCAGCTTCGCCGCGCCGTTCGTCGTCACGGGCGGCTGGGGGTTCTTCTCGGACGGCCAGCACGCCTACGCCGGCTACGTCCTCGCGTTCCTGTTCTACCTCGTGCAGTACACCGTGATCTTCTTCTTCAACTCGGCGCTGGTGGGCGCCGCCCTGATCCGCATGGAGGGTGGAGACCCGACGGTCGGCGACGGACTGAGCATCGCCATGAGCCGCCTCGGCACCATCCTCGGGTATGCGGCCATCGCCGCGACCGTGGGCATGATTCTGCGTGCCATCGCGGAGCGCTCCGGCTTGATCGGGCGGCTGGTGGTCGGGCTGGTCGGCATGGCCTGGACGTTGGCCACCTACCTGTCCGTACCGGTGCTGGTGTCGCAGGATGTGGGCCCGATCGACGCGGTGAAGGAGAGCGCGGCGCTGTTCAAGAGGACGTGGGGTGAGCAGGTCGTCGGCAACTTCGGAATCGGCGCGGCCGTGATGCTCATGGGGCTCTCGTGGACGGCGGTCTCCGTCGGTCTGATCTGGTTCGGCGCGGCCGTGCTGCCCGCCGCCCTGATTCCGGCGATCGCCATCGCCGTGCTGGGCTACGTGTTCCTGTGGCTCTTCTCCGCCGCGCTGCAGGGCGTCTATACGGCGGCGCTCTACCGCTACGCGACGCACGGGGAGGTGGGCTTCTTCGACCAGGGGATCATGGGCGGCGCGTTCAGGCCCAAGTGAGTCCTGGGATCGGGGTGGGCCTCGGAGCGGGCACGGGCGCATTGTAGGGAGTTTCCCGGCTTGCCCGCCTCCTGACCCCTTTCTAGAATCCGGGTCCCCATGAACTCCCTCGGGGCCCCGCCACCGACTCGTGACGGGGGCGGGGCCTCGGTGCATCGCTTGAAGGAGCGTCAGGATGGCATCGGCCAAGGAATATCCCACCGACCGTATACGAAACGTCGCGGTCCTGGGTCACGGTGGATCCGGCAAGACGAGCCTCGTCGACGCCATGTGCTTCGTGGCCGGTACGTCGAAGCGGCATGGGAACGCGGCCGAGGGCCACGCCCTCACGATGCACACGCCGGAGGAACAGGCCCACGGCATCTCGATCCAGCTCACGCCGGCGTACGCGGAGCACCAGGACACGAAGATCAACCTCCTGGATACGCCGGGCTATCTCGACTTCACGGGCGAAGCGCTCTCGGCGGTGCGTGTGGCGGACGCCGCCATCATTGTCGTCAGCGCCACCTCGGGCGTCGAGGTGGGAACGGAGCGCGTCTGGGAGTACTGCGAGAACCGGGGCATCCCCCGGATCTTTTTTGTCTCCATGATGGACAAGGAGCACGCGGACTTCGACGGCGTCTACCGTCAGATCAAGGAGCGGCTGTCCGAGAAGGCGCTCCCGGTCGAGATCCCGGTCGGCTCGGCCGAGGAGTTCCACGGGATCATCAACCTGTTCAGCGAGAAGGCGCACCTCTACAGGAAGGGCACGGTCAACGGGGAGTACGACGAGACCGACGTACCGGACGAGCTGAAGGACAAGGAAGCCGAGTGGGAGACCGAGCTGCAGGAGACGCTCGCCACCACGGACGAGAAGCTGCTCGAGGCCTATCTGGAGGGTGGGCACATCGCGCGCAACGAAGCCGTCGAGGCGATGGCCCGGGGGATGGCGCGCGGCGAGATCTTCCCGGTCTTCTGTGGGGCGCCCCCGCTCACGTACGGGATCCGCGCACTGCTCCAGAAGACCGTGGAGCTCTGTCCGAGCCCGGCGGAGGCGGGTGCCGAGAAGGGCTCCCGTCCCGGCCTCGACCAGGAGGTCACCATTCGAGCCGAGGACGACGGTCCGCTCGCGGCGCTGGTCTTCAAGACCGCGGCGGAGCCACACGTCGGTGAGCTCTCGTTCTTCCGGGTCTTTTCCGGCACCGTGTCGAACGGATCCGACGTGGTCAACGCCTCGGACCAGCAGGCCGAGAAGCTCAATCACCTGAGCATTCCGCTCGGCAAGGACCGGATCGAGGTGAGCAAGCTGCACGCCGGTGACATCGGCGTGGTGGCGAAGCTCAAGCACACGCACACGAACGACACCCTGTGTACGCGGGAGCGACTGGTGGCGCTCGAGGGGATCCAGTTCCCCCGGGCCGACATCGCCGTGGCGATCAAGGGAGCGTCGCGCAACGACGAAGACAAGCTCGGCGAGGTGATCCCCAAGATCCACGAGGAGGATCCGACCTTCTCGGCCGAGTTCAACGGAGAGCTGCACCAGACCATCGCGCGCGGCGTCGGCGAGCTGCACCTCGACGTGCAGTTCGAGCGGATGGCGCGCAAGTACGGCGTGAACGTCGAGACCGAGCAGCCGCGCATCGCCTATCGCGAGACGATCACGCGCCAGGCCGAGGGCCAGGGGCGCCACAAGAAGCAGTCGGGCGGTCGGGGCCAATTCGGTGACTGCTGGGTCCGTCTGCGTCCACGGGAGCGCGGCGAAGGGTACGAGTTCGTCGACTCGATCAAGGGCGGCGTGATCCCGAACAAGTACCTCCCGTCCGTCGATCGCGGGATCCAGGAGGCTGCCCAGCGGGGTGTGGTGGCCGGCTATCCGCTCGTGGACTTCGCCGCGGAGTGCTACGACGGCTCGTACCACAGCGTCGACTCCTCGGATATCGCCTTCAAGCTGGCCGGCTCGCTCGCGTTCCGGCACGTGGCGGTTAAGGCGGGGGCGATTCTCCTCGAGCCGATGGCCGAGGTAAGCGTGACGACCCCCGACGAGTACATGGGCGACATCATGGGTGACCTGACGTCGCGGCGCGGCAAGGTCCTGGGGATGGACCCGGACAGCGGACGCACCCGCATCCGCGCCATGGTGCCCGAGGCGGAGCTCTACAAGTATGCCGCGGCGCTCCGGTCGATGACGCAGGGCAGGGGCTACCACACGCGCACGTTCGCCGGCTACGAGCCGGTACCGGACCACATCGCGCAGAAGATCGTCGCCGACCGGAAGAAGGAAGACGAAGAGGAGTAGCCGCTTCGGCGGCGCTGGAGCGAAGAGGGGCGGTCCCCGACCGGGGACCGCCCCTCTTGCGTGTCGACCTGTCGCGCCCGGTTCAGCCCAGCGGGCGCATGCGTCTTTCCGGCGCGGATTCGCGCCGGAAAGACGCGGTCAGGTGGTGGCGGCCTCCTCGGCACGCACCTGCTCGATGACATCCTTCAGCGCCTCTTTGGGATAGGCGCCTACCACGGCTCCGACGGCCTCGCCGTCCTTGAAGAACCCGATGGTGGGGATGGAGCGGATCCCGAACGCACCGGCGATCTGCTGGTTGTCATCGACATTCACCTTGGCGAACCGGACCTGCCCTTCGTACTCCTCGGACAGTTCCTCCATGACGGGCGCCACCATACGGCAAGGGCCGCACCAAGGTGCCCAGAAATCCACCACGGTCACGCCCTTCTCCTTGCCCACCTCGGCGTCGAAGGTGGCGTCGGTCAGCTCGATTACGGCCATGATTCTCTCAACTCACGTTGGGGTCGCGGACTGACGGTCCCAAGTGTATGGAGCACCCGGGTACCAGCAACACATAGGAATATATATATACACTTATTCGACGCAAGGGAAAGGGGTGCCGAACGCGTCCCTTGCTCCGCCGAGACAGCGCCTCCATGCACGCTCGATCTCGGCGGTCGAGGTGGCGGGACGAGTCAAAGAGGTAGTCCGCCGGACGGTGGAGTCGAGGGCCGACAGGGGAAAGGGCCGTAGCGCCCGTGCGTATGAGTAGCAGAGCACCCTCCCGTCTCGCCCCCGACTCGAGCGATGGGCGTGGTCCGGATGCAGAACCGATGAGGAGGCGCATGCGCGTGCGGTGGCTCCTGCGGAGGGCGCCACCTCGGGCGTCCCTGGTCTCGGTCGCGGCTGCACTCGCGACCCACCTCCTGCTGGTCACGAGCTCCGCATCCGCGCAGACCGTGGTCGGGCACGTGCTCGACAGCCTGAGCGGTCGGCCGCTCTCCGCCGTGGTCGCCACCTTGCTGGACTCGTCCGGCACGTCGGTCCAGCAGGCCGAGAGCGATGAGGCGGGGCTCTTCGTTCTGGAGGCGCCAGGCGCCGGGCGATACCGGGTCTACGTGGACGAGCTGGCGTATCGCTCGTTCCTCAGCGACACGCTTTCGCTGGGCCGAGGCGAGCGCGTCGAGCTGAGGGTGCGTCTGGAGCCGGAGCCGGTGCCGCTCGACGAGATGGCGGTGCGCGTGCGCCGCACCGAAGAGCGGCTCAGACGGGTCGGCTTCGACCGCAGGCGCCGGTTCGCGATGGGGTACTTCGTGACGCCCGGGGAGGTGGAGGAGCGAAAGCCGATGATCGCCACGGATCTCCTCCGACAGGCGCCGAGGGTGCGGCTGGCCTGGAGCCAGCGGCTGCACGCCTACGTCGTGACGCTCGGAGGTGTCTCGGGGGCGGGGGCAAGGAGCTGCCCCATGAAGATCGTGGTGGATGGAGACCCGGTCGTGGGCAACACGCTCGACGACATCGTGGCCGCACAGGACGTGCTCGCCGTCGAGGCCTACCCCAACAGGGGTGGCGTCGGGGCGCCGGTGCAGTTCCGCGGGGCGGATGCCTACTGCGGTGTCGTGCTCGTCTGGACGAAGGGGAGGTAGGAGTATTCCGCCGCGGAGCCGATGACACGACCTTAAGGGGGCCGGACGACGAGCGTGGTCTTTGCCCGTTCACGCTCCACACTCGATTACTCTCCGCCACAGGGAGTCCGACATGATGCTCTCCCGGAAGGAATGCGATCTGCTCGGCGGTGTCACCGCCCTCCTGGCTTTCGTGCTTTGCGACGCGCTCTTCGTGGCGAGGATGGCGGGCCATCCCGGGATCCAGCGGGGCTTCGGCTTGTTCTTCTTCGCACTCGTCTTCCCGACCCTGTATCTCCTCGTCGCCGCGGTCCAGCACCGGCGTCAGGCCACGTATTTCCTGTGGCTCGTGCTGTTCCTCGCCTTCCTGGTCGTCGAGGCGCTCCTGGACTTCGTGCTCCACGTCCCGTTCAGGGAGGTGCACTGGCAGGTGATTCTGTACGTCGTCCTGTTCCTGGGTGGTCTGGGCGGGATGGTGCGTGTGGCACGCCGTGCCGGTCGGCGCTGGGGGACCGTCGCCCTGGTCGGATTCTTGTCGACCCTCGCGCTGGCGTTCGCCCACTTCAGCGAAGTGGGTCTGTGGGCCGAGACCACGGGTCTCTGAGTCGAGGTCGTAGACCGACAATTCCCTGTCCAGATTCCGGTAGCACGGATCGACGTGGGCCGTGATCTTGCGTCCATGAACACACACGAGCTGCCGCCTCGGGACGAGATGATGCGCGCCTTCATGGCTGCCGACGCCACGTACGAGGGCGTCTTCGTCACCGGGGTCACGACGACCGGGATCTTCTGCCGACCGAGCTGCTCGGCCCGCAAGCCGAGGCCGGAGAACGTCGAGTTCTTTCCGACGGGCCGCGATGCGCTCACGGCGGGCTACCGACCGTGTCTGCGGTGCCGGCCCCTGCAGCCTCTGGGCGGTGCGCCCGCCTGGCTGCGTCCGCTCCTGGGGAAGGTCGAAGAGGACCCGAGCCGTCGTTGGCTGGACGCCGACGTGCGTGCGCTCGACCTGGATCCCGCTCGGGTCCGCCGCTGGTTCAAGCGCCATCACGGCATGACCTTCCACGCCTACGCCCGAGCTCGGCGTCTGGGCGATGCGCTCGGCCGCATCCAGCAGGGAGAGACCGTGACGCGCACCGCCTTCGACGCCGGCTACGACTCGCTCTCGGGCTTCAACGAGGCGCTCCGCAAGCTCACGGGGCAGGCGGCGACGGCCATCCGCGACGCTCCGCTGGTCCACGTCACGCGGATCTCCACACCGCTCGGACCGATGGTGGCGGCGGCCACCGACGAAGCGGTATGCCTCCTCGAGTTCGCGGACCGGCGAGCGCTGTCGACGCAGCTCCGGCGGTTGAGCCGCCGGGTGCCGGCCGTGTTCGCACCCGGGGACAATCGGGTGCTCGAGGCGCTGGGCCGGGAGCTCCACGAGTACTTCACCGGCGAGAGGCTTCGCTTCGACGTTCCGGTGCTCGCCCCCGGGTCGCGGTTCCAGGAGGCGGTATGGGCCGTGCTGCGCGAGATCCCGGCGGGCCAGACGCGGAGCTACGCGGACGTAGCCCGTGCCATCGGTCGGCCGACGGCCGTGCGTGCCGTGGCCCGGGCGAACGGCTCCAACCGACTCGCCATCCTCATCCCCTGTCACCGGGTCATCGGCTCGGATGGTTCCTTGACCGGGTACGGCGGCGGCGTGTGGCGGAAGCGTCGGCTCCTGGACCTGGAGCGCCGTTCGTAGTTGCCCGCAGGCCCTCTCCTTCGCAGCTTGCCGCTTCCACTCGTACCCAGCTGCCGCTCGCGCGGGAGGACACGATGGGCCGCAAAGAAGATTCCCAGGATCGAATCGCGCTCGACCGTAGGGAGTTCATCAAGGTGGGAGGGCTCGGTGCCGCCGCGCTGGCGGTCGGCTCTACCGCGTGCTCTCCCGGGACCTCCGATGCCACCAACGGCGATGCGTCGTCTCCCTGGTGGACCCGGGAGTCCTTCGAGCTCGAGGAGACGACCCTGGCCCAGCTCCAGGAGGGGATGGCATCGGGTCGGTGGACGGCGCACGACATCACCCAGCTCTACCTCGACCGCATCGGGCGCCTCGATCGGGCGGGGCCCCAGCTCCGCTCGGTCATCGAGACCAATCCGGACGCGCTCGACATCGCCCAGTCGCTGGACCAGGAGCGGCGCGACGGCAAGGTGCGGGGACCGTTGCACGGAATCCCGATCCTCGTGAAGGACAATGTCGGTACGGCGGATCACATGACCACGACCGCCGGCTCCCTGGCGCTCGAGGGTTCGATCCCGCCCGAGGACAGCGGAGTGGCCGCCCGTCTGCGGGCCGCCGGCGCCATCATCCTCGGCAAGGCCAACCTGTCGGAGTGGGCCAACTTCCGCTCGACGCACTCGTCGTCGGGCTGGAGCGGGCGGGGCGGCCAGTGCGGCAACGCGTACGCCGTCGACCGGAACCCGTGTGGCTCGTCGTCGGGGTCGGGTGCGGCGGCTTCGGCCAACTTCTGCTCGGCCGCCATCGGGACCGAGACCGACGGCTCGATCGTCTGCCCCTCCTCCTTGAACGGGGTGGTGGGAATCAAGCCGACGGTCGGACTCGTGAGCCGCGCGGGCATCATTCCGATCTCGCATGTGCAGGACACCGCAGGCCCGATGGCGCGCACCGTGACGGACGCGGCCGTCCTCCTGGGCGCGCTCACCGGCGTGGATTCCCGCGACGGCGCGACGAAGGCGTCGCAGGGGCACAGCCAGACCGACTACACGCAGTTCCTCGTCGCGGACGGGCTGCGTGGGACGAGGATCGGCGTGGAGCGGAGCTTCTTCGGGCGCGACGCTCGCGTGGACGCGCTCATGGAGGATGCGCTCTCGGTGATGTCGAAGGCGGGTGCGACGATCGTGGACCCGGCGAATCTCGAGAATCGTCGCAAGTTCGGCGGGCCGGAGTGGGTCGCGCTCCAGTACGAGTTCAAGGCCGACATCAACGCCTATCTGGCGAGCCTCGGCCCGGACGCGCCGATGAAGACGCTGGCGGATCTCATCGCCTTCAACGAGGCGAACAAGGACCGCGAGATGCAGTTCTTCGGCCAGGAGACCTTCCTGGCCTCCGAGGACAGGGGACCGCTCACCGAGAAGGAGTACGTCCAGGCGCGCGCCGACGCCACCCGGTACGCCGGGAAGGAGGGGATCGACGCGCTCATGCAGAAGCACCGTCTCGACGCGATCGTCGCGCCTACGTCCGCGCCGGCCTGGACCACCGACCTGGTCAACGGCGACTCGAACGCGTGGGGAAGCTCGTCACCGGCAGCGGTGTCGGGATACCCGAACATCACCGTGCCGAACGGATTCATTCACGGGCTGCCCGTGGGGATCTCGTTCTTCGGACGCGCGTGGAGCGAGCCGACCCTGCTCAAGATCGCCTTCGCCTACGAGCAGGCGACGCACCACCGAACCGCGCCCAAGCTGCTTCCCAGCCTCGACTTGAGAGACGAGGTGGCGTAGAAGAACCCTCACCGCTCGCACCGCCGGAGGGGGTCACGGACCGTCCGAGGAGGGGGGGGCGGGTCCGGACGTGGGGGGCAGACAGAACATCTTCCCCACACCCGCGGGGAGCGGGTCGGCGTTCGTCCCGTCCACGTATCCCACCGCCCCCTTCGTGCGTGCGACGAACAGCAGCACGGCCTCCTCCGAAGCGACGCTCACGGGGGGACGGGTCCCGTGGAAGTACCGCTCGTCCCAATAGGACGCGAGGTCGCGCACCGACGTTTGCAGCACGGCGAGCGAGAACCGCTCCCTGATGGGCGACGACGCGGGGAGGTTGACCGGACGAGCAGGAGTCCCGTCAGGCCAGAAACGTTGGCGCAGCATGAAGATGCGCCGGACCAGAATGACGTCCGTGCCCAGCGTGTCCTCCGGCATGTGCGCGATGACGCACAAGGAGTCGGCTGCGGCGGACGACGGTGGACGGGTGCCCCCCGCCCCCGCGCTCAGAAGAGCGACGAGAAGGAGACGAACCATCCGTCCGGGACGCGGTGCGAGTATCGGCTGGTGAACTGGTGCCCGACCTTCACGACCAGATGGGGCCCGTGGCGATAGGTGAGACCACCGTAGCCCGTGGTGACCTCGCGGCCGTCCACCGGACTGTAGACTTCGCCCTTGCCGACGCCCCACAGCGAGCCGACGAGCCGGAGGGCGCCGAGCAGGTACGCTCCTCCTTCGTATGGCTCCTCGCCGTTGGGAAAGAGCCAGTTGCCCTCGGCCAGGATCTCCGCCCTGGTGCTCGTCCAGCGGAGGTCGGCGCCGAGGAGCGTCCGGTCCACGGGGTCCTCCTCCAGCTCCACGGGCTCCGCCAGACTGTCGTTGAGCAGAAGGGGCCTCGACCGCTTGAGCACGGCCATGCTCAGGCCGAGATAGAGGTCGGGATGGATCTCGGAAGCGACACGCGCGCCGATGGCCTGGACGAAGGAGCTCTCCTCCGAGGACTCGATGTCGTGGTCGAAGTCCAGGCCCGGGGCCCAGAAGAGCGCATACCCCGTGTCGTGTCCTTTCAGGGAGCCCTCGCCTGCCAGCAGGACCCCGGTCAGGCTCTTCGCGAACGGTCGGTACGTAGCCAGGGGGCGCATCGGCGTCCACGTGAGCGGCTCCGCGTGGATCTCGTTCCACTGGCCGATGGGGGTCAGGAAGCGTCCCACCCGGAGGCGGAGCAGGTCGTTGGCCGCGTATTCCAGGTAAAGGCGGACCGGAATCAGGTCGTGCTCGGCCTCCCGACCGGTCCACGTTTCGTACGTACGCTTGGCCATGTCCATCTCGACGAAATAGCTTGCTCGTGTCGAGATCTCGCCCCACGCCATGAGCGCCGCCGCCAGCTCGCTGACGTCGTAGCGCTTTCCGTCCACGGTCGGACGCGTGGGGCGGTTGAACGTGACGCTCGCGTAGCCACCCCATACGAACGGCGCCCCGGCGGTCACGGCCGGGGCGGGAAGCTGAGCGGTGACCGGGTGTACCAGGACCAGCAAGGCGGCGAGGCCCGCCCCGAGAACGGAAGCCCACCGGAGCCGGGAGGTCCCGGCGGAGGAGAGCGCGCGTCGCTGGTGCACCGTGTCGAGTCCTTGCCTGATCGTGCGGCGGGTGGCCCGCCCTGGTTCGGTTCTCTGGGCCAGAGGCTGGCGCTTCTGCTCGCCGCGCTCATGGTCGTGGCAACCGTGGCCTTCGCCGTGCGCGAATATCGCGTGGGCAGGGAGCGGCTGGTAGACGAAACCTATCATACCCTCCGGGCGAGCGCGGGCGTGGCCGCAGAGCGTCTGAGCGCGGCGCTGGCCGAACGAGAGCGCCTGACGTCGGTCTGGGCGGGTCTCGAGACCTCGCAGGACCTGGCCGTGGACGACGTGGACAAGCGCCTGTCCGGCTCCCTCGCCGAGCTGACGGCCATGCTGGACGAGGGCACCGAAGCCGTGGCGATCCGCCCACCGGACCGGTTGCTCTCGGCCTCCGACGCGGCACGACTGGCGGGCGCGGCCTCGCCCCTGCCTGCGGTGGTCGTGCAGGCCGTGGACGCGCCCGAGGCGGGTCTCACCATCCATGGCGCCGGCTCCGACGGCGGAACGGTGGTGTCCACCGCGGACGTCACGTCCCGCGTGGATGGAAGCAAGCTCGGTCGCATCGCCGTATGGACCCCGCTCGGACGCTTCCTGGCCGGGGCGCTTCCTCTCGAGCTCGAGACCCTCGAGCTGCGCGCCGCCGACGGCTCCGTGCTGTTCCGGGGAGCCGACGTGCGGGGACCTTCCGCGGACTACCTCTGGGCCAGCGACACCGCGCAGACCGCGGCCGGCGCCCTGAGCGTGAGCGTCGCCAGAGCGCGCGTCGAGCTGACGACCGAGCTTCGTACGAACGCGCGGCAGCTCGTCACGCTGGCCGCCGTGTTCTTGCTGCTCACGCTGCCCGGCACGCTCCTCGTGGTGCGCTCCGCTACGTCCGAGCTCGGGCGTTTGACACGGGCGGCCCGGGAGCTCGACGCGCACAGCCCGGAAGCCCTGCCGCCCGTCTCCCGCTGGGCTCCGCGGGAGGTTCGGGTGCTGGCCGACGCCATCGACGCCATGATCGTTCGCCTCGGCCAGGCCAGGGAGGAGCTCGCACGCAGCGAGTCCCTGGCGGCGATCGGCATGCTGACCAAGAGTCTGGCACACGAGATCCGCACGCCGCTGTCGGTCCTGCGGGCGGGCACCGAGATGCTCGCCCGCTCGTCGCAGTCGGATGCGCGCCAGCGTGAGGTCAGCGAGATGCTCCAGATGGAAGTCGAGCGTCTCGCCCGGCTGGTCGACGATCTCCTGGTGTTCGGGCGACCATCCCCTCCGGTGCCGTCGGAGATGGACCTGCGCGACGTGTGCGAAGACGCGCTCTCCGCCCTGGAGGCCGAGGCCGCCGAGGTGCAGGTCGGGCTCTCGCTCGACGGTGGACCCGCCTCTCTGAGAGGGGATGCGGACAAACTGCGGCAGGTCGTGGTCAATCTGGTGGTCAACGCCGTGCGCGCATGCGAGGGAGGGGGCACGGTCGTCGTGCGGACGGCACGCTCGAACGATACCGTGTCGCTCGAGGTGGAGGACGACGGGGTCGGTATTCCCCCGGAGCGCCTCTCCGAGATCTGGACGCCGCTCTTCACGACCCATGCGTCCGGGACGGGGCTCGGACTTCCGATCGTGAAGCAGTTGGTTGAGGCTCATGATGGAACCGTCGAGGTTGAGAGCGAGCCTGGGCACGGAACGTGCGTACGCGTGACCCTACCGAAGAACGGACCGGAGAACGGATGAGCGAGACACTCCTGGTGGTCGACGACGAGCCCCGCATCCGGCGCATCGTGGAGATGGCGCTGGAAGATCGGGGCTTCGACGTGATCACGGCGGCGTCCGCCGAGGAAGCCCACGACCTGATGGCGAAGCAGGCCGTGGACCTGGTCGTGGCCGACCTCCAGCTCCCGGGCCGATCGGGCCTGGAGCTCCTGGCCGACGTCCGCCGTGAGCGGCCCGAAGTACCCGTCATCCTGATCACGGCGTACGGCACGGTCGAGAGTGCCGTGGAAGCGATCAAGGCCGGGGCCTTCGACTACGTCCTCAAGCCCTTCGGGATGGAGGAGCTGGAGGCGCTCATCGTGAGGGCGCTCGAGGAGCGGCGTGCCGTCGTCGAGGCCGCGAACCTCGAGGAGGTCGTCGGACCCGATGCGCGCGGGATCGTGGCGGAGAGTCCGGGGATGGGACGCGTGCTCGGCTTGGTGAGGCAGGTGGCGACGCAGCCCACCACGGTGCTCGTGACCGGCGAGACCGGTGTCGGCAAGGAGGTCGTGGCTCGCGCGCTTCACCACCGGTCGGGTCGCCACGACCGGCCGTTCGTGGCCGTCAACTGCGCCGCGATCCCGGGAGAGCTGCTCGAGGCCGAGCTCTTCGGCGCGTCGCGCGGCGCCTACACGGGATCGATCAAGGATCGGCCGGGCAAGGTGGAGGTCGCCGACGGAGGCACGCTCTTCCTCGACGAGATCGGCGACATGCCGCTCTCGCTGCAGCCCAAGCTCCTGCGCGCGCTCGAGGAAGGCACCGTCGAGCGGCTCGGATCGAACGTGACACGCAAGGTCGACGTGCGGGTGATCGCCGCGACGCACCAGGACCTGGAAGCTCTGGTCGAGCAGGGGCGCTTCCGCCGCGACCTTTACTATCGGATCAACGTGTTTCCGGTCCACATTCCGCCGCTGCGCGAACGCAGGGAGGACATCGATCACCTGGTGAACCTGGCGCTCGATCGCTTCGGGTCCCGGCTGAACGTGAACGCCCGGCTCGGGCCCGGGGTGATGGACAGGCTCCGGACCTACCACTGGCCCGGCAACGTGCGGGAGCTCATGAACGTGGTGGAGCGCGCGGTGATCCTCTCCGACGACGGGCTCGTCGACCAGGAGCATCTCGAGCTCTATCCGGCCGGTAAGGGAACGGTCCGCGGCGGAGCCGACGGCGTCGTGCCACTCAGTGACGCCGTGGCCTCGGCGGAGCGCGCCGCCATCCAGGCGGCGCTCGAGCGCACCGGGGACAACAAGACCCAGGCCGCTCGCCTGCTGGGCATCAGCGTCCGCACGCTCTGGTACAAGCTCGAGAAGCTCGACCTGCGCTGAAGGGCGCGAGGCGTCTCCAGCCCCCGTGAGCGCCCAGCCCGGAGAGGCTACGCCTTGATCGTGAGCGTGCCGGCCTGCGCGTCGTAGGTCGTCTGGTAGGACCGCAGGTTCCCCGTGGGCTGACCTCCCTGCCAGTTCCCCTGGATGCCGAAGCGAGCCCCGTGGACCGTGCACACGAACTGATTTCCGGTCCACTGCACCAGTCCACCCTGGTGGGGGCAGACGAGCGAATAGGCGCCGTAGTGGCTGCTGCCCAGGTTGGCTACGGCCAGGGGAAAGCCGTTCTCGTTCAGGCCGATGACGCCGCCCTGTTGGGCCAGGTTCGGATAGTCCGAGAGCTTGATGGTCACATCGCCGCCGAGGCTCGGTCCGGTCGGGGAGCCGAGATTGCTGCACGAAGCCGCCAGGACCGACAGCACGGCGATGCGGACACTCTCCGTGAGGAAGCCGCGGCGATCCACACCGGCACGGCCGACGTGCTCCTCGCGGGCGCCCAGCATGGGCAGGGACAGGCTCCTGGATAGGGTGTTCTCGTTGCTCATGGCGCGGGCACCTCCGCTGCGGCCCAGCCTTTGGGGTTGTCGTCGCTGTGGAAGACCGTGCTCTTGTCCACCACGATCTGCCCGTTCTGGATCGAGATGGCGTAGCGATCCATGTTGCGCGTGGCGCGTCCTTTGATGTAGACGCCGGTCGGCGAGTACTCCGAGTGGTGCTTCGAGCACCGGAAGATCTGGTCCTTTTCACGCCAGTGCAGCATCGCCCGCTGGTGCGGGCACGACAGGGCGAACGCGGCGAGCATCCCCTGGTAACGCACCAGGATGATCTCCTGGTCGCGATCGATGTGGACCCCGTCCTCCGTGGGAACCGGATAGCGAGGCTCGTCGTCGGTGCCCCCCGTCGCCCGGATCCAGCGGACCGGTGCGGCGGCAAGCGCCTCGGGCAGGGTGGCCAGGACGGCGGCGGCCGCCACCGTCGCGCCCAGACCGATCCTGAAGAACTCCCGTCGCCCGAGGCACGAGCCGCACATGTCGTAGGTCTCGTCCGGCGCTTCGCCGGCCTCGACCGTCGGCAGCTTCAACATCGTCATATCACTCGAATCTCCTTCAGCGAGGCGTCCAGCGTGAGGCGCCTCGGCTCGATCGTCGTACATGGGGTCAGCCGTACACCGTCAGGGCCACGCCGGCGAGAACCGTCACCGCCCAGAGCCCCATGCTCCTGACCGCGGCCCTCCGCAGCCGCCGAAAGGCGACCGGGGCGTCCGGCTCCTCGACGAGCCGCTGTCCGGCACGCTTCAGGAACCAGCCGTTGGCCAACAGGAGCGCCACCGCACCCATCTTCAGCCAGAAGATCACGGAGACCAGGTAGGTCTTCGGGTCGGCCGCGGTCATGGCCAGGCCGCTCACGGCCACGACGCCGAGGCCGATCAGGATGGCCTTGTGCGCGTAGCCCAGGTCGCGGGCCACGTCCTGGCGCCGAGGGAGTGGATTGCGCCCGCTCCGCAGAACCGCGCGATCCAGAGCGAACGCCAGCCCCCCGGCGGCGAACAGACCTCCGAGGTGGAGGAACGTCACCACGGTCTCGGCCGCGTTCGAGCCCCCGTAGTAGTCGATCCAGGGGCCGAAGAGGTCGGCGAGATGCTTGGCGAGGGCGCTCACGTCAGTTCCTCCTGAAGGGAGGCAGCATGATCGCGTAGCTCACCAGCCCGGTGATCATCGACGCCATCGCGATGTGCTGGTGGCGCGCCCGCCTGTCCTGTCCGAGGAACGCGTACTTGCCGCGCAACTGGTAACCCGTGATGCCCGTGGCCACGAAGCCCGCGTCGGCAAGCATCATGAGCCCGGCGTGGATGAAGCGGCGTGTCCGTCCGTCCGGGTCGTGCCGACCCTCCCAGAGGTTCATGCCGCCCGTGATCGTGTTGACCACGAAGAGTGCCGCCACGCCCCCCGCCATGACCCGGTGCGTCGGACGAACCCAGCTGGGGGCGGGGCTGCTCTTCAGCAGCTTGTTGCCCGTGTACCATTCGCCCAGGAACAGAGGTAGCGTGAGGTAGCTGGCCCATTTATGGATGGTGAGCCGGGTGTAGTATGCGTCACTGTAGTCGACGAGCTGCGGTTCCGCGCCCGGGGCGCCAGGGGAGGCGGCGGCCCGGACGGGAAGCGCAGGGGCCTGGAGCGCGCGGGGCAGTGCGGGCTCGAGGCCGACCGCCGTGAGGGAGGACACGGCGGGTTGAAGACGCTGGGCGGCCGGAATGCTGTCGGGATTCGGGTGCCCACCCGGGGCGATCCCGATCCCGGCGGCGAGAAGTATGGGAATGATCATCGGGCGACTTTCGTCGTTGGCTCGAGGTTTCCATTTCGGACGTCCATGAAGAAGGCAAGCGGCGCGCCATGTTCGCCCGTATCCCGTAAGGTGTTGAATGAGTTACGGATAGGCGGAACTCCACTCGAGTTGGTGCGGGCCCGAATCGTGCAAACGCTTGCACGGGCATGCGGTAGGCTGCACGCCCTTCGCGGCGACGGTGGGGCGAAGCGTCGTGCTTCGCGGATCCGGGCTCGCGAGCGACCTGGTCGGCCGTCCCCCCTTCTGCCCCGGGCCCCGGGCTCATAGGTTCAGGGTGCCGCCAGGGGCATCCCACGGTGGGATTGAGAACGACCCTTGGAACCTGATCCGGTTGAAACCGGCGGAGGGAGAGCGGCGAGTGGGCTCCCGGAGCCCTCATCCCCTGGTGGCCGCGGGCGGAGCACCGCCGTGAGACGGTGGCTGTGTCGCTCGCGGCCGTTTTTCGTCGTCCCGTCCGCCGCCTCGGAGAATTCGTACCTGCCCTGGAGGGCGAAGCCATGAGCGAGATCCACGACCTGCCCGTCGCGAATGGGAACGGCCTGCCCGTCTCGAGCGGGGCCGGGCGCCGCGTGGCCCCGGAAACGCCCGATCTGGGCACCGACTATCCGGGCGCTTTCCCGAACTCCCGCAAGGTGTTCGTGGAGGGGACCCGAGGCGTGCGCGTGCCCATGCGCGAGATTCGGCTCACGGGCGGTGAGCCGCCCTTGCGCGTCTACGATACGAGCGGCCCGCGCGAGGTCGACGTGCGCCAGGGGCTTCCCCCGCTGCGTGAGCCATGGATCCGGGAGCGTGGCGACGTCGTCGAGACCGGGCGGGTCCGGGAGCCGGCCGCCGAGGTCGAGATGCCGGAGGGGCTGCGCCGCCGGACGCTGCGCGGCACGGGCGGCGTGACGCAGATGGTCTACGCCAGGCGCGGCGAGATCACCCCGGAGATGGAGTTCGTGGCCATCCGCGAGGGAATGGAGCCGGAGCTCGTCCGTTCCGAGGTCGCGCGGGGGCGCACGATCATCCCGGCCAACATCAACCACCCCGAGCTCGAGCCGATGACGATCGGGCGGGCCTTCAAGGTGAAGATCAACGCCAACATCGGGAACTCGGCCGTGTCCTCCTCGATCGAGGAGGAGGTGGAGAAGCTCCGCTGGGCGACGCTCTGGGGTGCCGACACCGTCATGGATCTCTCGACGGGGAAGAACATCCACGAGACGCGCGAGTGGATCCTGAGGAACTCCCCGGTGCCGATCGGCACGGTACCGATCTACCAGGCGCTCGAGAAGGTG
>CAZVYM010000009.1:0-47452 GCA_964630935.1 uncultured Gemmatimonadaceae bacterium
AGCGCGGCCTCAACATCGCCGCCGGCATCATCTCGGTGGGGGCGCTCACGGCCACGACGTCCGTGCTGCTGGTCTTCCAGCTCGGCCAGCCGCGCATCCTGTTCTCGATGGCCCGCGACGGGCTCCTCCCGCCGGTGGTGGCGAGGGTGCACGAGAAGTACCGCACCCCTCACGTGGCCACGATCATGACCGGCATCTTCGTGGCCTTCTTCGCCGCGTTCATGCCGATCGCCGAGATCATCGAGCTCACGAACATCGGCACGCTGTTCGCCTTCGTGCTCGTCTCCGTGGGCATCATCATGCTCCGCCGTCTGGAGCCCGACCGGGAGCGGCCGTTCCGCACACCCCTCGTCCCGCTCGTGCCGCTGGTGGCCGTCGTCTCCTGCCTCGGGCTCATGCTGGGTCTTCCCCTCCTCACCTGGGTCCGATTCGCCGCCTGGCTCCTGATCGGGCTGGCGTTCTACTGGCTGTACGGGCGCAAGCACAGCGTCCTGCGCCGGGGGGACCGGAAGGCGAGCCCCGCGCCGGGCGTCGAGTAGGGCGAGCGCACAGCGGCCGAGGTCGACCTCCGCGCGGAGCGCGCTCGGGTCTGCTGCGCGGCCGACGCGCTGACGGGGTCGATGCTCGTCGGAGCGCCGCGCGGGCACGAGGCACGCCGCCCGGGGCCGTGGCGCGCCCCTCCCCTACGGCAACGCCGAGATCCGCTCCGGCGCCAGCACCCCCAGCGACATGATCATCTTCACGCCTTCCTCCACGGTGAAGTCCGTGTGGATGACCTCGGACGCCCGGACGACCTGGAGGAAGCCCGTCGTGGGGTTGGGCGTGGTGGGCACGAACACGGTGTTCCAGGTCTCGCCGTCCGCCGACGAGACGGTGCCCGTGACGAAGCCGACGGCCCGCATCCCCTCGCGCGGGAATTCGATGAACACCACGGAATGGAAGGCGCGCGCGCTGGGACGCTGAAAGGCCGCCACCACCTGCTTCGACGCGCTGTAGATGACCTTCACGAACGGTACGCGGAGCAGGATGGCGTCCCCGATCCCGAGGATGCGCCGTCCCAGCACGTGCGCCGCGCCCTCCCCGAGGAGGTAGATCACGATCAGGAGCAGGCCCACCGACAGCGCCGCCCTCCAGAGCGGCGGCCAATCGGCGACGGCCGGATCGATGACCGGAAGGAGAATGCCCGCGGTGGCGGACAGGAGGAGGCGCAGGATCAGAACGGTCACGACCACCGGCACCAGGAGCACGAGGCCCGACGCCATGCGGTTGCGTATGCGCCAGAGGGTTCGAATTCGGAGCATGCCGGCCTTTCCCTGGTACACTACGTGGTCCGGCGGTTCGGACCACTGGACGAGATCGAAACACCGAGAAGTCTATACCGCTCCCGCGAATCGCTTTCAAGGAGTACCCCATGAAGATCCTCCTGATCGGTGCCACGGGCACCATCGGCTCCGCCGTCGCGACGGCCCTGGAAGCGCGCCATCGGGTGGTGCGCGTCGGTCATACGAGCGGTGACTACCAGGTCGACATGGCCGACAAGGACTCCCTGGAGGCGTTGTTGGACGCGGTCGGTCGGGTGGACGCCATCGTGTGCACGGCCGGCATCGCGCGCTTCGGGCCGCTGGCCGAGCTGTCCGACGAGGACTTCTCGTTCACCCTGCGTCACAAGCTGATGGGTCAGGTGAACCTCGTCCGCGTGGGGATCGACCACGTGTCCACGGGGGGCTCGTTCACGCTGACCAGCGGCAGCCTGTCGCAGAGGCCCGCCCCGGCGACGGCCGCCGTGAGCATGGCGAGCGGTGCGCTCGAGTCCTTCGCCCGGGCCGCCGCGCTGGACCTGGATGGACGGCAGCGCGTGAACGTGGTGAGCCCCTCGTCCGTCCGGGAGACGCTGGAGTCCATGGGTATGGACCCGCGGCCCGGAATGCCTGCGGCCGACCTGGCCGAGACGTACCTGAAGGTGGTCGAGGGCGACATGACGGGGCAGGTCATCGAGCCTTAGGGGCCCGGGGTCCGGGGGCAAGGGCATGCCCGGCCGGCCCGGGGACGACGGGAGAGCGCGGCGGACGCTCCCCCGCCCGGCTCGGGCGCCCGCGTTCGTGCCGGCGGCGACGCCGCGGCCAGGACACGTGACCCCTGTCCCCGTGGGGTGTGAAAACGCATCATTCCGGGAGCCCTCCCTCGTCAGCACGTCCACTACCTTCGCCATGACCGATTCCAGCAGCGTGCCCCGCGTCTACGACGACGACGAGGTGGCCAGGATCCTGAAGCGGGCGACCGAGCTCCACCAGGAAGAGCCCTCGCGGGCTTCCCGCGGTGGAGGTCTGACGCTGAAGGAGCTCGAGGAGATCGCGGTGGAGGCCGGCATCAACCCGGCCAACCTCCGCCGTGCCGCGCTGGAGCTGGACTCGGGGAGCCGCGGCCCGTCGGAGTGGGCCGGATTCCTGGGCGAGAAGCTCACCTTGGTCTTCGAGCGGGTCGTCCCCGGTGAGGTCGCCGACCGAGGCTTCGAGGACGTGGTCGCCGTCATCCAGCAGAGCGCGTTCGATCACGGGCAGGCGAGCCTCCTGGGCCACACGCTCACCTGGCAGACGGAGACGGCCACGAAGACCCGCTCGCTCCAGGTGGTGGTCAGCTCGCGCGACGGAGAGACGCACATCAGGATCGAAGAGCGGCTCCACCAGATGGCGGGTAGCGTCCTCGGGGGAATCACCGGGGGCGTCGGTCTGGGTGTGGGATTGGGTGTAGGAGTCCCCGTGGGCGTGGCGACGATGGGATCCGCACTCTTCGCCGTGGCCTTTCCGTTGGGTATCATCGGTCTCTCGTTCATGGGCGCCCGTGAGATCTACCGCGCCGTCGTCTCGCGAAGACGACGGGTCCTGGGCGATCTTCTGGAGCGCGTGTCGACCGCCGTGTCGGCGTCCGTCTCGGGCTCCCTCCCGCAGAAGCCGGAGGATCCCCGATCCTTGCCATCCGTCTGAATCCTCAGGAACGTCCCATGCTCAGCACCCTGGCCCTCGCCTTCCTCCTCCAGGTTCCGGCGCCGCAGCAACCGCTGTCCCCGGGAACGCGCTACGACCCGGACATTCCCACCGTCGAGCAGGTGACCGGGCACGACGTCCGAGAATACGTCACCCCGCCGGACCAGATCGTCCGGTACATGGAGGCGCTCGCGAAGGCAGCGCCCGAGCGCACCCGCCTGATCCGCTACGCCACGAGTTGGGAAGGGCGTCCTCTGGTGATGCTCCTCGTGGGCTCGCAGGAGCACATCGCCCATCTGGACGCGATCGAGGCCGGGCTCCGGCGCCTGGCGGACCCGAGGGGCCTCTCCCGGGCGGCCGGAGACAGCCTCGTGTCGGCGCTCCCGGTCGTGACCGCGCTGGTGCACGGGATCCACGGCAACGAGATCAGCTCGAGCGGCGCGGCCATGGCCGAGGCGTATCACCTCCTGGCGGCCCGGGGCGACAGCACGGTCGACCGCATCATCGCGGAGTCGCTGGTGCTCATCGACCCGTGCGAGAATCCGGACGGCCGCGCCCGCTTCGTCTTCCAGAACACGATCGCCGAGGGCCCCTCCCCCGATGCGGCGCCCTGGTCCGCGGAGCATGACGAGCCGTGGCCCGGAGGCCGGGTGAACCACTACCTGTTCGACCTCAACCGGGACATGTTCGCCCAGTCCCAGCCCGAGAGCCGCGGGAGAGCGAAGGTCTACGAGCGCTTCTGGCCCCAGGTCTCGGCCGACTTGCATGAGCAGGGCGGGAACGCCACCTACTTCTTCCCGCCCACCGCCCCGCCGGCCAATCCGTGGTTCACCTCCGAGCAGATCCAGCTCATGGACGTCTTCGGACGTGCCAACGCGGGCGCCTTCGATCGCCGGGGCTTCGCCTATTTCAACCGGGACACGTACGACGCCTTCTATCCCGGCTACATGGACATGTGGCCGATGACGCAGGGTGCCGAGGCGATGACGTTCGAGCAGGCTTCGGCGCGCTCGCTCGTGTTCCGGCGCGACGACGGGACGACGCTCACGTACGGTGACGGGGTCCTGCACCACTTCACGGCGGCCATCCAGACGGCCGCCACCGCGGCCCAGAACCGGAAGCTCTTGCTCCGCAACTTCCTGAGCTTCCGGCGAAGCGCGATCGACCTCGGCAGGGACGGTCCGGCCGAATACGTGCTCAACTCGCCGACGGATCCGGGGATGGCGGAGCACCTCGCCCGCACCCTGGCGAGGAACGGGATCGAGGTGCACCGCGCCACCGGCCCGGTCCATGTGGGGGACCGCACCCTTCCGGCGCGTGGCACGTACATCGTTCCGCTGGCGCAGCCCGCCTACCGGATGATCCGCAACCTCCTGGACGACTCGGTGTCCATGGATCCCGACTTCGTGGCCCGCCAGGTGGAGCGTCGGGCCGAGCGGGAGCCGGACGAGATCTACGACGTGACGGCCTGGAGCCTTCCGCTCCTCTGGGGTGTCGACGTGCTGAAGAGCGCGCGGCCCACGGGCGCGGCGGGTGACACCGTCGGCCCGGAGGCCCCCCCCGAGGCCGGACACACGCTTCCGGCGGCCCGGGTCGGCTACCTGATGCCCTGGGGCACGGACGGCGCGGCCGCGGTGGCCGACGCCCTCCAGCACGGGATCCGCGTGCGTTCGGCCGGTGCCACCTTCACGTTGGGCGGGCGGCAGTACGGGGTGGGCACCGCGATCGTCCGAACGTCGGAGAACGGCCCCGATCTCGCGACCGAGCTGGGCGCCATCGCCGCGCGCCATGGCGCCGAGGTCGTCCCGGTCGACGATTCCTACGTGGAAGAAGGCATGTCGCTGGGAAGCGGGGAAGTCAGCGCCTTGAAGGATCCGCGCATCCTCTTGATCTACGACGAGCCCGGCTCGGTGAATTCCGTCGGCTGGGCGCGCTACGTGCTCGAGCAGCGCTACGGGCTGCACCCCACCATCGTGCGCGCATCGAGCCTGCGCCGGGCCGACCTCGACGACTACGACGTGATCGTCTTCCCGAGCGGCCGGTACGGGGACGCGGTGAGCAGGGGGCTGGTCGACCGCCTCAAGACCTGGATGCGCGAAGGGGGCACCCTGATCACCATGGCCGAATCCACCCGCTGGGCCACGGAAGACGGCGTGGGCCTGCTCGGCACGACGGCGGAGCGCAAGGGTGGGCGGGCCGCGGGAAGCCCGCCGCCGCCGAAGAAGACGCCGGACCAGCCGATCGACTACCTCGACCAGATCGTGCCCCCCGACGAGGCTCCGGAGTCGGTGCCGGGGGCCATCCTGCGAGCCGTCCTGGACACGGACCACTGGCTGTCGGCGGGTCTCGGGGACGAGATCGGTGTGATGGTGCAGGGCAGTCGGGTCTTCACGCCCTTGACCCTGGACGTCGGGGAGAACGTGGGCCATTACGCCGACCTCGACGATCTGGTGATGAGCGGCATCGTGTGGAACGAAGTCCGACCCCAGCTGGCGGAGAAAGCGTTCCTGATGGACCAGTCCTGGGGTCGGGGCCAGATCGTGGCGTTCGCCGAAGATCCCAACTACCGCGCCTATGCGGAGGGCACGGAGCTCCTGTTCATCAACGCGGTGCTGTTGGGCCCGGGAAGGTAGGACGAGGGGAAGGCGGCTCCCCGGCCCGAGGGACCGTCGGAGCCGTCGCGGTGTTGAACATCTCGTGATCCTGCCCCCTGAAGACGCGGACGAGCGCGACGTGGAGCTGGTGGAAGTCGTCGAGGTCTCGTGCCCCTATTGCGGGGCACGCGTCGAGGTGATCGTCGACCCCGGCGGAGGGCTCGAGCAGGAGTACGTGGAGGACTGCGAGGTGTGCTGCCGGCCGTGGCACGTACGCGCTCGTTTCCACGGCTCCTTCCCGACCGTTGAAGTCACGACGCTCTCGGACGGCTGAGAACCGCGGAGCCGAGCGCCGCGCCGGGTACATCTCCTTGATACGACGGGCGTGATCTTGGAGATTGACGTTTGGTGACGCACCCCTTTTGGGAGTTGACATGTCGGACACGAAGAAAGACCACGCCACCGTCTCCGAGCGCGGCACACGTGAAGCCGCGCCGAAGAAGCGGATCCGCCCGGACGGCTCGTCGCCCCAGGCTTTCTCCGAGGGCGCGCCCGCCGCACCCGGTCCCATGGAGTACGACTACACGAACTTCTACTTCGGCGCGGGCGAAGATGCGTTCGCGCTTCTCGGACCGTTCGACGACTGGTGGACCGAGGTCAGGCCGGCCGGCTATTACCTCTACGAGCTCCCTTTGCACACGGCGCCGGGGACGCTCGTGGACGTCGAGGACACGAAGACGCACGAGGTCCGGAAGAACCTCATCAACTTCGCCTCCTACAACTACCTGGGGCTCTCCTACCGTCGTGAGGTGAAGGAGGCCATCAAGGAGGCCGCCGAGATCTACGGGGGCGGCGCGTCGGGCTCCCCGATTCTGTCCGGCACCACCGAGCTCCACTTACTCCTGGCGGACGAGATCGCCGACTTCAAGAAGAAGGAGGCGGCACTCATCTTTCCCACGGGCTACAGCGCCAACGTCGGCACCATCGCGGGCCTGATGCGCTCGGGCGACCTCATCGTGGCGGACCAGTACGCCCACGCGAGCATCGTCGACGGCATGATCCTGTCGAAGGCCACCTCCCGCTTCTTCCGCCACAACCGCGTGGAGGACCTCGAGCGCAAGCTCAAGGGCTTCAACGGCAAGAAGCTGGTGATCCTCGAGGGTGTCTACTCCATGGACGGCGACGTGCCGCCCCTGGCCGACATCGTCGAGGTGTGCCGGAAGTACGGCGCGCGGCTCATGATCGACGAGGCGCACAGCGCGTTCGTCTACGGAGCCAACGGGCGCGGCGTCGTGGAGGATCAGGGCCTCGAGGACGAAGTCGACATCCACCTCGGCACGTTCTCCAAGAGCCTCGGCGGCCAGGGCGGCTACATCGCGGGCTCGCGGCAGCTGGTCAACTACCTGCGCGGATTCTCGCGCTCCAGGTTTTTCTCCTGCGCGCTCTCGCCCGTCGTGGTCGCGGGTCTGCGCAAGGCGTTGGAGCTGGCCCGGAACGAGCCTGAGCTGCGCACGAAGCTGTGGAGCAACGTCCGCTTCATGCAGGAGCGGCTGAGCGAGCTCCACATTCCCACGGGAGATTCCACCTCGCAGGTGATTCCGATCATGGTGCGCGACGACGCGCGCATCTTCGCGATCGGCGAGGAGATCTTCCGCGAAGGCGTCTACATCAACCCGGTGAAGTACCCGGCGGTGGGCAAGCACAAGTCTCGCTTCCGCATGTCCATCTCCGCGGCCCACACCGAAGACCAGCTTGACCGGGGTGCGGAGATCATCGGCCGGGTGCTGTCGAGGTACGGGATATGCCAGTAGGTCGATACGTTTTCAGAACGGGCGTCAGCGCGTTCTTCGAGATGGCGACGCCGGACGCGGCCGCCGTCCTGCCCGACCATCTCCAACCCATCGAGGTACGTCACCAGCGAAGCGTGCTCTCGGTGACGGCGTTCCTCTTCGACGAGAGCGAGGTGGGACCCTACACCGAGCTCATGTTCTCGGTGGTGGTGCCGCCCACCGTCGCGGCCTGGGGACAGCACGCCAAGGCCGGCTTCTACCCGTTCCTGGCCGCGACCAGCTCGGCGGAGGCGCGCCGGCGTCGGTCCGATCGGTTCCATTTTCCGTACCTCGACGAGGATATCGACGCCCAGTTCATCGAGACGGCGGATCGCCTTCGGGTACGCGTCTGGGGAGCGGACCAGCGCCCCATCGTCGACTTCAGCGTCACCCAGTACGCCTGGGAGTCGACCACGCACCTCCTACAGGGGTTCATGATGAACGGGGAGGAGCGGCTGCGGACCACGCTCCAGATCAGCGGGCAGTACACGGTCCACGAGAACGAGCGGGGAAACATGACGCTGTTCCCGCACCCGAGCACCGAGCCGCTGCTCAGGCACGAGATGCCGGCGTATCCGTTCCGCGAGCACTGGTTCAAGAACGGCACGGAGGTGTTCCACTCTCTGGTCAGCTTCTAGAAACGGGCCGCCGACCCGCTCGATCCGGCAAATCCTCCCGAGCAGCCCCGCCAGCCGCCACTGGCAGGGCTTTTCTTCGTCCATCGGTCCCCTGAAGATTCTCTTACACCGATCCGTATGCAGGCCGGCCCTCCCGCGAAGCCATCACCCGCGTCTCGGAGTCATCGAATCATGAGAGCCGTGCTACCGCTGTTGATCTCGTTTTTCGTCGTCGGCCTCGGCGTCCTTCGCCCCAGCGCCCCCGCCGCGGGCCAGACCAGCGATCCCCTGATCGGAACCTGGGAAGGAAAGCTGGACGCAGGGGGCACCAGCCTGCGTGTCGTCTTCCACGTCACGGCCACGGCGGACGGCAAGCTCGCGGCCACCATGGACAGCCCGGATCAGGGGGCCACCGGCATTCCCGTCAGCGAGGTCGAGCATGACGGCACGAAGGTCCATATCGGGGTCGCCGTCGTGCACGGGGCCTTCGACGGGACGATGTCGGAGGACGCCAAGTCGATCGCCGGGACCTGGGCACAGGGCGCGGCCTCGCTCCCGCTCACCGTCTCACGCGTCGCCAAGTCACGATCCGCCAGGTGAGCTCTCCATGGTCGATCCCTCGGCGTCGAGGTGATCTCGACCTGGATCCTGGAACGATTCGGCAAAGGTCCTCGAGCGCGGGATCGAGCGTCTCGAGCCCAGCGGTCGAGGGCCCTGAGCCCGGCCCCGAAGGGTCCTGAGTCCGGCCCTTACTTGTGCGTCTCGGGCATGACACAGATTTTACGGTCGAACGTGGAGTGTCATGGACCGATGACCACACAACGACCGAGGGATCTCGTCTTCACCCTCTTCGGCGAGTACCTCCTGCACCGGAGCGGACCCGCCTGGGTGGGAAGCCTCATCGCCCTCCTCAGACCGTTCGGGTTGTCGGAGGGGGCGGTGCGCACCACGCTGTCGCGCATGTCCCGAGGGGGCTGGCTGTGCCGACAGAGGGTGGGGCGTCATTCGTTCTACCAGCTGTCCAGCCGTGGGCGTGCGCTCCTGGAGGAGGGGGAGGAGAAGATCTTCCATCCCTCGTGGGACGAGCCCTGGGACGGATCGTGGCTCCTTCTGGCCTACTCGATCCCGGAAGAGCTCCGACACCTCAGGGACCGGCTCCGCAGCCAACTCACGTGGCTCGGGTTCGGCTCGCTGGGCAACGGCCTCTGGCTGAACCCGCACGACGTTCGAAAGCAGGTGCTCGAGCTGAGCGCCAAGATGGACATCGGAGCGCATCTCGAGGTCTTTCAGGCCCATCGGGTCCAGGGAGAGACACCCGCCGCCCTGGTGGAGAAGTGCTGGGATCTCAGGGCCATCAACGCGCGCTATGCCGACTTCCTCGAGCGCTGGTGCCCGAAGCTGGAGACGTATCGCCTCCAGGAGAAGGATCTCGACGGAGAGCGCGCCTACGTCCTGCGCTTCCAACTCATCCACGAGTTCCGTGCCTTCCCGCTGGAGGACCCCTACCTTCCCCGCGCCTTGTTGCCCCCGGACTGGAAGGGAGACCGCGCGGCGAAGCTCTTCCACGGGCTTCACGACCAGCTGGTGGGACCCGCCGACGAGCACGTGGACGCCATCCTCTCAGAGACCCCGGACGCCTGAATTGAGCCCGAGCCGCAGGATCATCGAGCCCTTCCGGATCAAAGTCGTCGAGCCGATCCGCATCACCACGCATGAAGAACGCGCGGCCTGGCTCGAGGAGGCCGGCTACAACGTCTTCAAGCTGCGCGCCGAAGACGTCCTGATCGACCTCCTCACCGACTCGGGCACGTCCGCCATGAGCGCCGACCAATGGGGCGCGCTCATGCACGGCGACGAGTCCTACGCCGGAAGCAAGTCCTGGTATCGGTTCGAGGCCGTGGTCCGTGACATCTTCGGATTCACCCGCGTGATCCCGACGCACCAGGGCCGCGCCGCGGAGCGCATCCTGTTCACGACCGTCTGCAGGCCCGGCCACGTCGTCCCGAGCAACACGCACTTCGACACCACCCGAGCGAACGTCGAGGCGACCGGAGCGCGCGCCGTGGACCTGCCCGTCGCCGAGGGCCTCGTCCCCTCCGATTCCCACCCGTTCAAGGGGAACCTGGACGTGGCGCGACTCGGGGAGCTCATCGACGAGGTCGGCGCCGAGCGTGTCCCGCTCTGCATGATCACCGTCACGAACAACACGGGAGGTGGCCAGCCCGTGTCGATGGCGAACATCCGGGCCGTGAGCGGGCTCTGTCGGCGACACGGGATTCCGCTCTACATCGACGCGTGCCGTTTCGCGGAGAACGCCTTCCTCATCAAGCAGCGCGAAGAAGGGTACGCCGACATGCCGGTCAGGGAGATCGTGCGCGAGATGTTCTCCTGGGCCGACGGGTGCACGATGTCGGCGAAGAAGGACGGACTCGCGAACATCGGCGGATTCCTGGCCACGAACGACGACTCGCTCGCCCGCCAGGAAGAGAACCTCCTGATCCTGACCGAGGGCTTCCCCACGTACGGCGGCCTCGCCGGACGTGACCTCGAGGCCATCGCCGTGGGCCTGGAGGAGGTGCTCCACGAGGACTACCTCACGTACCGCATCGAGGTCATACGCTACCTGGGACAGCACCTCACGGACGGAGGGGTCCCGATCGTCCAGCCTCCCGGAGGACACGCGGTCTACATCGACGCGGCCGCGTTCCTGCCCCACGTGCCCCCCTCGGAGCTTCCCGGCCAGTCCATCGTGGCGGAGCTCTACCTGGACGGCGGGGTGCGCGCGGTGGAGATCGGCACCGTGATGTTCGGGCACACCGATCCGGAGACCGGCCGGGAGGTCCCGGCCAAGATGGAGCTCGTGCGCCTGGCGATTCCGAGGCGGGTCTACACGAAGAGCCAGATCGACTATCTCGTGGACGTCACCCTCGATGTCTGGGAGCGGCGCGAGGCCATCGGAGGCTTCCGGTTCGTCGAGCAGGAGCCGGTGCTTCGGCACTTCACCGCCCGCTTCGAGCCCCTGTACACACTGGTGGGCACGTCTCGATCGTGAAGCGCGAGCCACCTCGCCGGCCATCGGTGCGAGCGGACAGCCCGACGCGTAGCCTGGGCTCCATGACCGGACTCGGTCGAGCCGCCGTCCTGGCCGCCGTTCTCGCGCTCTGGGGATGTGGCCACGCCGGCCCCGATCGCTCCGACGTGCTCGCGGCGGAGGACGCGAGGGCGTCCACGCCCGATCAGCTCCGGGTCCTGTTGCGGGCCGCCCGAAGTCCGGACGCTTCCCTCCGTGTGACGGCAGTACGGGCGCTGGGGCGCCTGGAGCGCCCCGATCTCGTCGATTCGATCGCGCCTCACCTGGGCGATTCCGTCCCCGCGGTGCGAGCACACGCCGCCGACGCGCTGGCCCAGGCCGTGTTCACGTCGGACGGCTCCCGCGTGCTCGATACGCTGGCGGCACGGGCGGCCGTGGAACGGGACCCCTTCGTCCGCGGCGTGCTGGCTCGCTCCCTCGGTCGCCTGCACCTCGGCACCGTGGGACTGGGTCGGGTGGAGAACACGTTCGCCCAGCTGGGGCGGATTTCGAGCGCACTGCTGGAGCTGAGTCACTCGGCCGACGGAGGAGCGCTCCCCGACAGCGCCCTCGTCCAGGTGGCGCTCGGCATGGAGGACTTCGTGCGCCTGAACGTGGACAAGCTCCCCGCGAGTGGAGCCCTGCTGGATCGTCTCCATGAGTTGATGCTGCATGCGCTCTCCCGGGGTGACAGCGAGCTCGACAGCGTCGGGTACCGCGGCGGTGACACCGACGCCGTGCATGTCCGTGCCGTGGCGGCCATCGCGCTCGGCGAGGCCGGGGCGCTCGACGCGGAGTGGATGGGACACGCGTTCGAGGATCCCGCTCCGGACGTGCGAGCCGGCGCCGCTCCTTTTATCGCCAAGCTGTCGCAGCCCGATCGGGGAGGGCTCCTGCGACACGCGCTGGACGATCCCTCTCCCCACGTGCGATTCGCCGGCGTCAGAGCGCTCGTCATGGAACCCCGGACAGCGTCCGCGTGCTCGACGCTCCAATCGGTGGCGACGAGCGACCCGGCGGCGAGTGTCCGCTTGATCGCGCTCGACGGGCTCGGGCAGCCCTGTCCCGACCGGTCCGCCCAGGCTGCGGTCCTCCGGCGTGTGGCGGCGTCCTTCGATTCCACGAACGCCGGAGACTGGCACCAGCCCGCCGCGGCGCTCGTGAGCCTGGCTCGGGTGGCTCCCTCATCCGCTGCAGATCTCCTGCCGAGGTTCCTCGCTCGGCCCGACCCCTTCGTGCGCGCGTGGGCCGCCCAGGCCGCCGGGGCCCTGGGTCGGATCTCGACGCTCGACAGCCTGGCCGCCGACCCGGACGACAACGTGCGCACGGCCGCCGTTCGCGAGCTGGGACGCCTGCAGGGCCACGACGCCGACAGCGTGCTCCTGGCCCAGATGGACCGGGACGATCCCCAGCTGCTCCTCACGGCCGCCGAGCTCCTGAAGGGGTCGCCCAGGGGCATGGAGGTCGCGCGCGCGACGCTGTCGGCCTTCGAGCGGATCTCGCACGCGAATCGTGAGACGTGGCGCGACCCGCGCCGCGCGCTCCTGGCACGCGTCGGCGAGCTGGGCGACTCTTCGCTCGCTCCGAGCCTGGAGCCGTACCTGCGCGACTACGATCCGAAGGTGGCCGAGGACGTCGCCGGGATCCTGTCACGCTGGACCGGACACGCCGTCCAGGCCCGTCCCGAGCCGTTGAGCCCCCTCGCGCTCCCCACCGCAGCCCAGCTGGACAGCCTCGAGCGCACGGAGGTCCTCCTGCACATGCGCCGGGGCGGAACGATCGAGATCCGGCTCTTCCCGGACATCGCGCCCACGAATGCGTTCCGCTTCGTGCGGCAGGCGCGGGAGGGGCGCTTCGACGGGCTCACCTTCCACCGGGTGGTTCCGAACTTCGTCGTTCAGGGGGGAAGTCCCTCGGCCAACGAGTACCAGGGCAGTCCGCTGTTCACGCGCGACGAGGTCGGGCTTCCCGTGAACTGGCGGGGAACGGTGGGCCTCTCGACCCGTGGCCACGACACGGGCGACGGGCAGGTCTACATCAACCTCGCCGACAATCTCCGTCTCGATCACCAGTATACGGTCTGGGGCGAGGTCGTCTCGGGCATGGACGTCGTCGACGCGATCGAGGAGGGGGACGTCATCGATCGCGCGGAGGTGCGCACGGAAGACTGAGCGGCCGGAGCGGTCCCCTTCGGCGCCGGTCCGCCTTGCCGGGGCGTGCGCCTCGCGTCTATTCTGGCCGTCCGTGATCGCGGCTCTCCCGTGCCCCTTCACCACGGTTCCAGATGCAGCTCCACACGAAGATCCTGATCGGCCTGGTCGCCGGCATCGTCGTCGGCGCGGCCGCCAACCTATCCGGCATCGAAGCCGTCCAGCACTTCCTCGGCGCGCTCGACCCCATCGGCACCGCGTTCATCAACCTGATCACGATGATCGTGATCCCGCTGGTGGTCGCGAGCCTCGTGGTGGGCACCGCCTCGCTCGGCGATCTGCGCAAGCTCGGTCGGATCGGCGGGAAGACGCTGGCCTACTACATGACCACGACGGCCATCGCGGTCACGATCGGCCTGGTGCTCTCGAACGTGATCACCCCCGGCTCGGGCGTGGACCCGAGCACCCGTGACGCGATCTCCGCGCGCTACGGCGGTGACGCCGCCGCACAGATGAACGTGGCCGCCAACGCGCCCTCCGCCACCGAGACGCTCCTGCGCATCATCCCGCGGAACCCGGTGAAGGCCGCCGCGGACATGGATCTGCTCCCGCTCATCTTCTTCACCGTGCTCTTCGGGGCGGCGCTGACGGTCATCGAGGCGGACTACCGGGACGCGGTCCTGAAGTTCTTCAACGGGGTCAACGAAGCTTCGATGACCCTGATCAACTGGATCATGAAGCTCGCGCCGTACGCCGTGTTCGTGCTCATCGCCTCGGTGGTCGCGAACTTCGGATTCGATCTGCTGAGAAGCCTGCTGATCTACACGCTCACGGTCGTCGCGGGACTCTTGCTGCACGCGTTCGGCAGCTACGCGCTCATCCTGCGCTTTCTCGCGCGCATCAGCCCGGCGAAGTTCTACAAGCGCATCGCCGCCGTCCCGCTCTTCGCGTTCTCGACCTCGTCGTCGAACGCCACCCTGCCTCTCACGATCGAGACCGCGGAGGACGAGCTGGGCGTCTCGAACGAGGTGGCGAGCTTCGTGCTCCCGCTCGGTGCCACGATCAACATGGACGGAACGGCGCTCTATCAGGCCGTGGCCGTGATGTTCATCGCCCAGATCTACGGGATCCCGATGACGCTGCCCGACCAGATGATCATCGTACTCACCGCCACGCTCGCCTCCATCGGAGCCGCGGGCGTGCCGAGCGCGGGAATCATCACGCTGATCATCGTGCTGAACTCCGTGGGGCTGGGCGCCGAGGTGCAAGCGGGAATCGCGCTCATCCTGGGCGTCGACCGGATCCTGGACATGCTACGCACCTCGGTGAATGTCACCGGTGACCTGACGTGCTCGGCGTTCGTGGCGCGCACGGAGGGTGAGACGCTGATGCCGGACAAGAGAGGAGACCTGGCCGCAGCCGCGAGCTGATGTCGGGCCGACACCCTGCCGGGGGAGGCCAGGCGATTGACAGACTCTGGTGGCGGCCGAGAGCCGAGGCCGGAGCGGACAACGAGGCCCGGGTGGCGACGGCGAGCCGAGGCCGGGAGGACCGTCCCATGACCCACCCGGCCGCCACCGAACGAGAGCTATCCCTGAACAAGACAACAGGAGACGTCCCCGTGCGCTCCCGCTGGGTTCCCTGGATGCAGGTCTTCGCCTTCGCCGGCCTCTTGCTCTGCGCACCCCTCGCCGGACAGACCATCCCCACGCCCGCCTCCGTCCTCGGCTTCGAGCCCGGCGCCGACTTCCACCTGGCGACCTACGAGCAGTCGATCGACTACTTCCGGAAGCTCGACGCGGCCACCGACCGTCTCGAGCTGGTGCGGGTCGGCCGGACCTCGGAAGGGCGCGACTGGTACGTCGCGCTGATCTCGTCTGCGAAGAACCTCGCCAACCTCCACCGCATCAAGGAGATCTCGGAGCGGCTCGCGCATCCCGAAGGGCTCACGAACGAGCAGGCGCACGCCCTGGCGCTCGAAGGCCGAGCCGTGGTGGACATCAGCGGAGGGTTGCACGCCTCCGAGGTGGCCGGCGCGCAGCACACCATCCAGCTGGCCTACGACCTGGTGACGGGTGCGGATGCCGACCCCTCGATCCGGGCGATCCTCGACAACGTCGTCCTGGTGCTCTGGCCGTCGATCAATCCGGACGGCCAGACGATCGTCGCCGACTGGTACGCGTCGAACGTGGGCGGGCCGTACGAGACGGCCCCCCTGCCCCGCCTCTACCAGGAATACGTGGGGCACGACAACAACCGCGACGCCTACATGCTCAACATGAAGGAGTCGAGGGTGGTCGAGCGCACCTGGCGCGAGTGGGAGCCGCAGATCATCCACGTGCACCACCAGAGCTCGCCCTTCCCGACGAGGATCTGGCTGCCGCCGTTCGCCGAGCCGATCGCCCCGGACGTCCCGCCGATCATGTCCCGCACGGTGAACACGGTCGGGATGGCGATCGCGCAGATGCTCGAGGAGCGCGGCATGCCCGGGGCGACGCACATGGGCACCGGCTTCGACGCGTGGTACCCGGGTTACGTCGACTACATGCCCATGCTGCAGAACGAGGCGGCGTTCTGGACGGAGACGGCGGGCTACCGCTACGCGACGCCGCATTTCTACACGATCGACGACTTCCCGCCGGACAAGCGCGACGAGCGACCCGAGTCGCTCTACCCGAGCCCGTGGAAGGGCGGGTGGTGGCACATGAAGGACGCCGTCGACTACATGCGCGTGGCCTCCCTCGCCGTGCTCGACTACGCCGCCCGCTACCGCGAGACGCTCCTCTACGACCGGTACGAGTCCGGCAAGCGCGTCATCGAGCACGCGAGGAAGGAGGGGCCGTACGCGTACTTCGTCCCGCAGGCGCAGCGCGACCCGGTGGCTCCGGTCGAGCTCCTCCGGCGCCTCGCATTCAACGGCGTACGTGTCGATCAGCTCTCCGCGAAGGTCACGTACGAGGGCGTGACGTATCCCGCCGGCACCTGGGTGATCCCGCTCGACCAGGAGTTCGGCGAGCTCGCCCGCCAGGTGCTCGAGGTCCAGCACTATCCCGACCTGCGCGACTACCCGGAGGGCCCACCGGAGCAGCCCTACGACGCGGCCGGGTGGACCCTCCCATACCAGATGGACCTCCGGGTGGTGACGGCCACCCAGCCGCTCGGCGACGCGCTACGGCAGGTGATGGAGCCTGTCGAGGGAAAGGCGATCCCCTGGGACGCCGACGTGGCCGACGCGGCCCCGTTCGACATGGCGCCGGGCGTGGGCTTCGACAGCAACCCGGTCGCGGCGGGCATCGTCCCGCCACCCGGACACGTGACCGGGTCCGGCTCTGCGCTCCTCCTCGACCCGGCCCAGAACAACAGCTTCAAGGCGCTCAACGAGGCGTGGGACGCCGGGGCCCGGGTGCGGTTCGAGCATGGGCGCTACGCCGTCACCGGCCTGGCCGGGGACGTCGAGCGACGACTGGTCAGGGATCTCGCGCTCCAGGCCCGCCGCGGCGACGCCGGGGGCGTCCCGCTCGCACGACCCCGCGTCGGGCTCTACCGGCCCTGGACCGCGAGCATGGACGAGGGTTGGACGCGCTGGCTTCTCGAGCGGTACGGGTTCTCCTTCGCGAGCGTGCGCGACGGCGACCTGCGCGCGGGTGACCTCCGCGACCGCTACGACGTGCTGGTGCTCCCCTCCGTACGACCGGGATCGCTCTTGAACGGGTTCCGGAAGGGCTCCGTCCCGCCACGCTACGCGGGGGGGATGGGCACGCAGGGCGTGCGCGCCCTGGAGGCGTTCGTGCGCGCGGGCGGCACGCTCGTGTGCATGAACGAGGCGAGCGACTTCTGCATCGATCAGCTCCATCTGCCCGTGAAGAACGTCGCTCGGGGGCTGAAGCGCAGCGAGTTCTTCTCGGACGGATCCATCCTCGAGGTGCGCGTCGACGCCGCGCACCCGGTGATGGCGGGCATGCCCGAACGTGGGAAGATCTTCTTCGACGCGAGCCCGGTCTTCACCACCACCGAGGGCTTCCAGGGCCGGGTGATGGCGGCCTATGCGAAGGAGGGTTCACCGCTCCTGTCCGGCTACCTCCTCGGCGAGAAGCACCTGCAGGGGTACGGAGCGGCGGTGGACGCGCACCGGGGCGACGGGCACGTGGTGCTCCTCGGCTTCCGGCCGCAGTGGCGCGGCCAGCCGTTCGGCACGTTCAAGGTTCTCTTCGGCGCGGCGCTCTACCACGGGGCGTTGGCACGCGCGGACGAAGGGACGAACGGGTTCTGGCAGGCCCCGGGCGAGCATCAGGACTCGTCGGCGGCCCGCCATTCCCCTTCCAGGATCCCGTAGACCTCGAGCGTCTCGAAGCGATCCCACTTGAGCACGTGCTCGCGCATCCTCCCTTCATGGGTCATGCCGAGCTTGCGCATGACACGCCCCGACGCCGGGTTGCGCTCGACGTGTCGGGCCAGGACCCGATGCAGACCGAGCTCGTCGAAGCCGTAGGCCAACACGGCCACGCACGCTTCGGTGGCGTAGCCGCGGTTCCAGTAGGGTACGCCGATCCAGTAGCCCAATTCGCCACGCCGGTGCTCGAGCGCGAGGTGCAGGCCCACGCCACCGACCAGGCCTTCGGATCCGGCCGTGATCGCGAGCGTGAGGTGCTCCCTCGCCGTCCAGGCCGCGCCATGGCCGGCGATCCAGGCCTCGGCCATTCCCTCTTCGTAGGGATGGGGGATCTTCAGGGTGGTCGACGCGACCTCGGGCGCCCCGGCGAGCAAGCGCACACGGGCCGCGTCCAGCGGCGCGAACGGCCGCAGCAGGAGGCGGCTCGTGCGCAGCGTCGGGATGGGCTCGAGCTCGCTCCTCAGGCCCGATGCGACATCTGCGTCCACAGATCCGACAGGTGCTCGGACACCTGTTGCATCGCGTCGATGGCCATCGCGTCGAGCTGGCGCGCGATCGTCGGGCCCACGAGCGTACGCAGGAACCGGGCCGGGTAGTCGAGATCCCAGTCCAGGAACGGCTGGGGCCCCTTGTCGAGGTGCTCGAGGATCCGGATGACCAGGTACGCGTCGTCCAGCAGCCCCGCGAGGCCCTGGGTCATCTCGGGAATCAGGTCGACCGGCTGGAGGAAATAGCGCTCCGCGAGGTTGAGCAAGGGCCCCGCCACCGACAGCAGGCTGCGCTCTTCGGCCTCCTGCCACGCGCGAGCCAGGAAGAGCGGGATCGAGTCCACGATCTCGACCGCGACCTCGGCAGCCTCGGTGACTTCGGCCTCCTCCGCCTCGGGCAGGCGCTTACGGATGAACCGCTCGAGCGCGTCCATCCCCGCGCGCGCCTTCGCGCTGTCGATCACGGCCTGGATGTTGGTCGGATTGTATCCGCCTCCTGCGCCGGAGGCCCGGACCTTCTCGCCGTCGGTTTCCACTACTTCGCCTCGTCTCCGTAGATGGCGCGGGTCAGGGCAGGCACGAGCCCCATGATACGCGCATACATGGCGAGTTGGCCACGGTGGTAGTCCTCGTGGCCGATCCCGTGGTACATCCACGTGAGCCTCGCCCAGCGTTCGCCGTCGAATCGGCGGATGTCCCGAAGCATGAGATCCGGCCCCGCCGCCCGGAACTTCGCGACGCCCTCGTTCAGCGCGGAGGAAAGAAGGCTCTTCATCTCGGAGGGGGACAGGTCGTCGGACAGGTGTCCCGCGTACTCCTCCGTGAACGCAGGCGGCGCTTGGCGGGTGAAGTCTCCGTCCGGACGCGTGAGCTCACCGGACATCATGAGTCCGGAGCTCACGACGTGCATCACGAGGTCGCCTACGCTGCGTGCCTTCTCGTGCGGCCGGAAGCCCCAGCGATCCTCTGGAATCCCCTCGGCTTCGGCCAACACGCCTTTCCGTGTGTACTCCCAGGACTCGATGGCTTCGTCGAGGAGGGCGCGCGCATCGGGCGTGGGCATGTCTTCGGTCATGATCGGGGTCCCGGCTTTCACGGTGAGGGTCCGTTCCGGCCTAACCTAACCTCCGTCGAAACCGGCGGCCAATTCGAACCGTAGCCGCGAGCCGATCCGCCGCATGGACTTCCACGAGGGGAGGTCGGCGGCGCGATCCGTACCGCCGACCCCTCGCCCCCTCCCCTCAGATCCGGACCTTGCGGAGCCGCAAGCTGTTACCCACGACCGTGACCGAGCTCGACGCCATCGCGAGCGCGGCGAGAATCGGATGGAGCTCGCGGAGCATCATGGGCAGGGAGGTGACCGGATAGAGGGCGCCGGCGGCGACCGGAATCAGGATCACGTTGTAGAAGAACGCCCAGAAGAGGTTCTGCTTGATGGAGCGCATCGTGGCGCCGGACAGCGCGAGTGCCTGCGGAACGGACCGCAGGTCGCCGCGCATGAGCGTGACGTCGGCGGCCTCCATCGCGACGTCCGTTCCGGTGCCGATGGCGATGCCCACGTCCGCCTGCACCAGGGCCGGCGCGTCGTTGATCCCGTCGCCGACCATGGCCACGAGCTCGCCGCTCTCCTGGAGCGCCGCGACCACACCCGCCTTCTGATCCGGAAGGACCTCGGCGCGTACCTCGTCGATTCCCACCTCGCGCGCGATCGCGCCTGCCGTGTGACGGTTGTCCCCGGTGAGCATGACCACCCGGAGCCCCTGCTCCCTCAGCTCGGCCACCGCCTCCTTCGACCCGTCCTTGACGGCGTCCGCCACCGCGACCAGGCCGACGGCTTCTCCGTCGATCGCCACCCAGAGCGGGGTCCGGGCCTCGGCCTCCATGCGCGAGGCCTCCTGCTGCATCCCGTTCAAGGAGATCCCGCGCTCGTCCAGGAGCCTGCGCGTGCCGATGACCACGTCGTGCCCTTCGACGCTCGCCGTGACGCCGCGTCCTGGAACCGCCGAGAAGGCTTCTGGCTCTGCGAGCCCGAGGCTCCGGGACTCCGCTTCCCGCACGACGGCCGCGGCGAGCGGGTGCTCGCTGCGTCGCTCCGCTGAAGCCGCCAGGCGCAGCAGCCAGTCCTCCGCCGCTCCACCTTCGGCCGGCGCCGCTCCGGACGTCGCCACGACCGACCCGACCGGCACACGCGCCAGGACCTCGCGCACGGAGGGCTCGCCCTTCGTCACGGTCCCGGTCTTGTCGACCACGATCACACCCAGCTCGTGGGCCCGCTCGAGGGCCGCCGCGCTCCGGAAGAGCACGCCCATCTTGGCCCCCTTGCCCGTGCCGACCATGACGGCCGTCGGCGTGGCCAGACCCAGCGCGCACGGGCAGGCGATCACGAGCACGGCGACCAGGCGGATGAGGGCGGGCGTGAATCCGGCGCCGACGACGAGCCACCAGACGAGGAAGGTCAGGACCGCCAGCCCGATGACGGTCGGCACGAAGATCGCCGACACCCTGTCGGCGAGCCGCTGGATCGGCGCCTTGCTCCCCTGGGCCTCCTGCACCAGGCGGACGATCCGGGCGAGCGCGGTCTCGGCCCCCACCTTGGTGGCGCGGAAACGCAGCGCACCTTCCTTGTTGATCGTGGCGCCCACGACCTCGTCACCCGGAGCCTTCTCGGCGGGCATGCTCTCGCCGGTGAGCATGCTCTCGTCCACGGCCGAGCGACCGTCCACGACCACGCCGTCCACGGGGATCCGCTCCCCGGGCCGAACGAGCACGATGTCGTCGACGTCCTCCTGGTCGACGGGCACGTCCACCTCGGCTCCGTCTCGAACGACCGTCGCGACCTTGGGCTGGAGTCCCATCAACTCCCTGATGGCCGCACTCGTCTCCCCCTTCGCCTTCACCTCGAGGAGCTTCCCGAGCTTGATGAGGGTGATGATGAGCGCGGCGGTCTCGAAGTAGACGTGCTGTCCCGCGCCGGACGAGCCCAACGTGAGCGCGACCATCACGACCACGGAGTACACGTAGGCGACGGAGGAGCCCATGGCCACCAGCACGTCCATGTTCGCGGAGCCGTTCCTCAGCGACTTCCAGCCACCTCGGTAGTAGTCCCAGCCCACGTAGAGCTGGACGGGCGTGGCGAGCGCGAACATGAGCCAGTTGACCCAGCTCGCGTGGGACCACGTGCCGAGCAGACCGAAATCCCGCCCCATGCTGAGCAGGAAGAGCGGCAGTGCGAACAGAACGCCGGTCCAGAACTTCCGCGTCTGATCCAGAATCTCCGCGCGGCGAGCGGCCGCTTCGGCGTCCTCCATCTCTTCGGGTGCGGCATCCACGACGCCGTACCCCGCCCGCTCGATGGCGGCGGCCAGCTCCTTCCATCCGGCCGCGCCCGCCACGACCTCCACCACGGCCTTCTCCGTGGCGAAGTTGACCACCGCCGAGAGCACACCCGGCACGCGCGACTGGAGCGTCCGTTCGATCGTGGCCGCGCAGTTGGCGCACGTCATTCCCGTTATGGGCAGCTCCATGCGCTGCACGGCGACGTCGTAGCCGGCGCCTCGCACCCGCGCCAACAGCTCGTCCTCGCGCACGCGGGTCGGGTCGAAGCGCACGGAGGCGCGCTCCGACGCGAAGTTGACCGACGCATCCGCGACGCCCTCGGTCTTCTTCAGTGTCCGCTCGACGGTTGCGGCGCAGTTCGCGCACGTCATTCCCGTCACCGGCAGCAACAGCTCCCGCTCCAGGCTCATTCGACCTTCCTCAGCTTCGTGCCCCTCATCGGCTCGACCTCGAGCCGCGCTGCGCGGCCGAAGCCACTCAGGCGCTCGGTGGATAGTTGATCTCCTTCATCAGATCCTCGATCGCGCTCCAATCGGTCGCGTCGGGATCCCAGGACACCGTCACCTTCTTCGTATCCTGCTCGGCCTTCACGGCTGCCACGCCAGCCAGCTCGCCCACTTCCCGCTCGATGGTCATCACGCAGTGGCCGCAGCTGATGTTCGGCACATCGACCGTCTTCGTCGTCATGATGTCTCCTTCACGTTCTCTTCGTTTGCGGATGTTCGGCGCTCGCCTTCGTGTCCGAAGGGTCGCCTACGCCTTGCCGTTGGCTTCGAACACTTCCATGAGCTCGTCCAGGACCTTCTCCCGGGCCTGGACATCGTCGCCCTGGATGGCGCGGGTCACGCAGGAGTGCAGGTGTCGGTCGAGAACCAGACCGCTCACCTTCTTCAGCGCCCGCTGCACCGCCACGATCTGGTTCACGATGTCCACGCAGTACTGGCCCTCCTCCACCATCCGCTCGATGCCGCGGACGTGGCCCTCGACGCTCTTGAGGCGCCGGAGGATGTCCTCGGTCTTTTCGTCGGCCATCTCGCCTCCTGGGAGATGAGCCCCCCGGCTCCATCTACCTACCGTGGGCCTCTGCCTCCATCTCGCGACCCCCTCCCCCCTGGGGGGGGTTATCTCAACGATAACCCGTTGCCCCGAAGTGTCAACGGGTGCCTTGTGATCGCCTCACGGGAACGACACCTTTCGAGCCATGTCGCTCAAATCCTCGCTTCGCACGATCGTCACGCTCGGACAGGGGGTGGTCCGTGGCATGCCGGAAGCCGCCGCGGACCGTGACCCGATCGAGCTCTTCCAGGAGTGGTTCGCCACAGCCCGGGATTCGGGCATCCTGCTGCCCGAATCCATGGCGTTGGCCACGGCCACGCCCGATGCGTTTCCCTCCGTTCGCATGGTGCTGCTCAAGCGGGTGGACGCGCGTGGTTTCGTCTTCTACACGAACTACGGGAGCCGCAAGGCGGTCGAGCTCGAGGCCAACCCGCGCGCGTCGGTGTGCTTCCACTGGGCGGTGCTGGAGCGCCAGGTGCGGGTGGCCGGCACCGTGGAGCGCGTCCCCACGGAGGAGAGCGAGGCGTACTTCGCGACGCGCAGCCGGGGAAGTCGCATCGGCGCGTGGGCATCGAAGCAGAGCGATGCGCTCTCATCGCGCGCGGAGCTCGAGGCCCGCGTGAAGGAGTACGAAGCCAGGTATCCCGGCGAGGAGGTTCCACTCCCCCCGTACTGGGGCGGCTACGTGTTGAGGCCCGAGTTCATCGAATTCTGGCAGGGCAAGGCCGACCGGCTGCACGAGCGCCTCCGCTTCCGGCGCTCGGACGAAGGCTGGAACGCGGATTGGCTCTATCCGTGACGGCCATGATCGCCACGGGGGATGACGCGCCGGCTTGCGGGGGCGTTCGCGCGTGACCCCCGCCGCGCGCCCGGAGGGTCCGTACTTCACCCGGGAGACGTTCCGGTTCTTGAGGGAGCTGACCGAGCACAACGACCGGGACTGGTTCGCGGACAACAAGAGGCGCTACGAGGCGGTCGTGAAGGAGCCTGCGCTGCGCCTGATCCAGGACTTCGCGCCTCATCTCAAGAAGCTCAGCCCGCATTTTCAGGCCACTCCACGATCCCTCTTCAGGATCTACAGGGATGTCCGCTTCGCGAAGGACAAGAGCCCCTTCAAGACGCATACGGGCATCCAGTTCCGGCACGACCGAGGCCGGGACGTCCACGCTCCCGGGTACTACTTCCACGTCCAGCCGGGCCAGGTCTTCCTCGCCCTGGGCCTCTGGCATCCGGACGGCGCGACCCTCGGGGCCATCCGCGAGCGCATCGTGGAAGCCCCCGCCGACTGGAAGAAGGCGTCTCGCGGCAAGGCCTTCAGGGACACGTTCGCGATGGAGGGCGATCGTCTGACGCGTCCTCCGCGCGGCTTCGATCCGGAGCATCCCCTGGTGGACGACCTGAAGTGGAAGGACTTCATCGCGACCGCCGAGCTGTCCGAGGCCTCGGCCACCTCCGCGGATCTTCCCGAGGCGCTGGCACGCACCTGGAGCGCGGGCACGCCGTTCATGAAGTTCCTGTGCTCGGCGGTGGACGTTCCGTTCTAGTGTGGTGTCCCGACCTCGTCGTCAGCGTTCGAGCCGTTCCAACACGAATCGGGCGACCGTATCCGCGCCGCCTCCTGGATTCGGCCCCGTGCCCTCCAGATCGAGAAGCTCCGGAATCCGCTCGATCCACGAGCCGTCGTGGAACGGCTCCGGCCGAATCTCGAAGCCGGTCAACTCCCGCTCGACCCAGCTTCGCAGAGGGCCGGTCTCGCGGAAGTCCGACCGTGTCACCCACGCCATCGGCCTGCCTTCCCCCCATGCTTCCGCCACGGTGCTGTAGCCCAGCTTCGCCACGACGGCATCGGAGGCGCGCACGAGGTCCGGCAGGTAGAGCCGCTGGTCGTTGTCGAAGAGGTGGAGGTTCCTCTCCGTACGCGTCTCCCGAACGCCGGTCACCACGAAGTCGACGGCCTCCAGACCCGTGAGCCGATCCAGAGAGGGCAGCCCCTGCGGGACGCCCCCCATGGTGACGAGCACGACCCGGGCGTCCGGGCGGAGTCCCAGGTGCGCACGGGTCTCCCCCCGTGCGGTGCGTGGCCGGCGGGCGATCGGCGGAACGCGGAGATCGGCACCGGCATCCACCTCGCAGAGCGGGTCGGTCTGAACGTGCCAGGTCGCCCGCCCGAGCCAGCGCTCGAGCTCCTCCGAGAGCGGCCCGAGCGCGGGGGCCCGCGGAATGAGCGGCTCGTAGAGCCAGGGCCAGGTGAAGTTCTCGATCAGCACGGAGGGAATGCCGACGCGCTCGGCGACCGCCACGCCCAGCGGCGCGATGTCGCACAGGACCGCCCTGCAGCCCGCGTCGCCGACCCTCCTCGCCAGCGATTCGAGCCACGCCTCGTCGAACGGGAGCATCTCGTCCAGCGCGGCGACCGTACCCGGGAGGTCGAAGGCGAGCGCGGAGCGCTGGCGGAGCCCGACGTCGGTGACGACCCGGTGGTACGTGTAGAGGCCGGGAATCGACTCGTCGAAGAACCAGCGCGGACTGGCGGAGAATAGCTCGAAGCGAGCCCCACCGAGGCGGTGGAGCGCTTCCATCACCGCCGACGCCCGCGCAGCGTGGCCGAAACCGTGCGGCGAGACGAAACAGGCGAGTCGAAGCGTGTCGATCAGTCCTCCCGGAGATGCCGCGACGACCGGCCCGCCGAATCACGCGTGACGACGCGGCACGCCTGCATTAGCTTCCGGCTTCCACGAGGAGAGCCCATATGGCCCGTATCCTGATCATCGACGACGAACCTTCGATCCGTGAGACGCTGGCCAAGATCCTGCTTCTCGACGGTCACGACGTCGTGAAGGCCATGGACGGCAGAAGCGCCCTGGAGATCATCTCCAAGCGGGCGCCCGATCTGGTCATCACCGACATCTACATGCCCGAGATGGACGGGATCGAGTTCCTCCTCAGCCTCGCCGATGCCGCCCCCCAGATCCCGGTCATCGCCATCTCGGGGGGGGCCCTCGCGTCGGCCGACTTCGTCCTCGAAGACGCCGCGCAGCTGGGTGCCGTGGCCACTCTGCCCAAGCCGTTCGAGATCGATCAGGTGCGCGGCCTCGTGCACCGGGTGCTGGAAGAGCACGGGCGCTCGGGGGACTGACGGGCCGGCCCAACTCCGCTCCGGGCATTCCCTCACTGCGCTTCCTCGAGGACGTCGAGCACGTCCATGCGCCTTCGGGGAGTCGCCTTGGACAACTCCCCGTCCTCACCGGCGTCGCCCCGCGACGTCTTCGGATCCGGCGGACGCCGGCGATGCCAGTCGGTGAGCGCCTGGTAGGCCGCCGCGACCGAAAGGAGCCGCTCCTCGCCCCACGGGGGACCCCCGAGGAGAGCCGGCATCGGCAGGTCCGTTCCGCTCGATCGCTCGAACCCGATGGGGAACGTGATCAAGGGTAGACCGATCATGTCGAAGGGAATCGGGGCGGTCTGCACGACGACGTCGCAGCGAGTGAAGATCGCGTCCAGCACGCGCCGGAGAAGGAGCAGCCGCGCCCTTTGTCCGCGCAGATACTCGGGGCCCGAGAGAAGGAGCCCATGGATCCAGGGGGAGAGCGAGACGCCGAACAAGCGCACGTCGTCCCGGAGATACCGCAGGAACGGCTCGGTTCGCTCGGGCAGGCGCACGTCGTTGAATTCGCGGCTCGTCAGGACGTCCCAGTCCTCCGGGAACGGGAGCTCCACGAGGGTGGCGCCCGCCTCCTCGAGCTTCCCGAGCATGGCGCGTCGGGCACCTGCCTCCGCCTCGGCACGCCCGGGCAGCGTGCCGCGGGCCGGCTCCTTCGGCACGTCCAGGTAGCCGGGCAAGACGCCCACCCGTGTCGGCCAGCGAAGCGTCACGGCATCGCCTCGTCGAGCGGGCTCCGCTGCCGCCAGGTAGTCGGGAACGGGGGGATGGCCGGCCGTCCGCGGATCCGCCGGGTCGGGACCCGCCATCGCCTGCAGCATAATCGCCGCGTCCCGTGCGTCCCGTGCCAGAGGCCCGGGGTGGTCGCGCGTGTAGGTCAGCGGAATGATCCCGTGCAGGGACACGCGCCCCATGGTGGGCTTGAGGCCGGTGAGGCCCTGTCTGCCCGCGGGATCCGTGATGGAGCCGCCGGTCTGGGTGCCGGTGCTCGCGGTGGCGAGCCCGAGCGCCACCGACGTCGCCGATCCGCTGGAGGAGCCTCCGGGGCTCACGCGGGGGTCGTAGGGGGCCCAGGCGTTCACCGTGGTGTGGACTCCATCGGGCGTCGTGGCGCGACTGGTAGCCAGGGGACCCATCTGCGTCTTGCCGATCAGGATCGCTCCTGCATCCTGGAGGCGCGTCCAGGCGGTGGCGTCGAAGGCCGGCACGAAGTCGACGAAGATGTGGGAGTTGGCGGTCGTCCGCACTCCGGCCGTGTAGTAGTTGTCCTTGAGCGCCAGGGGGATGCCGTGAAGAGGTCCCGACCACGGCGACCGACCGAGCGCGTCGGCACGGCGGCGGGCCGCTTCGGCCACGATGGTGTTGAAGGCCATCAACGTCGCATCCCAGGCGTCGATCCGGCCGAGATAGATCTCCAACAGCTCCGACGGGCTGAGCGAACGCTCCCTGATGAGCGTGGCCAGCTCGGCCAGCGACATGTGGTACGGCTCGGTGGACTGCACGGCTCCCGGATCGGGAAGACGGATCGTGGGCGCCGGCGGCGCGGCCGAGGCCGTCAGCGTCCCGGGCGACAAGGCCGTTCCCGTTGCCGCCGCGGCGGCCAGCGCGGCCACGCGCTCGAGGAAGAGCCGCCGGTCGACGCGGACATCCTGGGGCGGCAGGCCGCGCGGCACCTCAGCCATCCGCACCGTCGCCGGACGTCGACGCCCGGAGCCCCGCCGGATAGAGGGAAGGCGTGACCTCCTGGGGATCGAGCTCCAGCGCGAGGATCACCGAAGGCGTGGTGCGGAGGAACCGGCGGGCTCCGGCCAGCACGCGGCGCCGGTCGACCGGGGCCTCCGGATCGTCCTCCGGAAGGACGGACAGGTCCACTCCGACCGCTTTCAAGCGCGCGAGGACGTAGGCGTCGAGCTCCTCGTTCGAGAGCCCCTGGGGTCCGGTTCGAGCCATGGGCCCAAGGTAGGCAAGTCCGGCCGCGGCGGCGAGGTGGCGGATCGGGGGCATGACGAAGGCCCGGAGCGGCGATTCAGCAGCTCCGGGCCCCGTAACTGTCGGGGGGCATGAACCTCCTCCCTCGACAGAGGATGCCGACCAGTTTTCTGCGGGGAGTCACGACGTCGGCCATCGTGGATCCACCCTGCGCGCCGGGCGCCCCTCCGCACTGCCCGTCTCGTGCCGTGCGATGTCTCGCGTGCCCCCCTTGGGGGGGCTTTGAGGGCCCAAGAGCTTCCCCCGGGAGCGGCATCCGCCGCGGCCCACGGGCGAGCAGCTACTCAACGATGGCTATCGGGACGGCCGGGCGCAAGAGGGCTCGCAGCGGCCCCTCGGATGGGAGAGCGGAGCGGCGTATCGGGCAGCCGACAGGTGTATGGGAGAGGCTCGGAAACCGCTAAATTAGAAGGTTATCGCGTCGTTCCTGCGACGAAACGAGTGATAGCGGAACCCCGCAACCAGGAGCGCATCCCGGAACCTCGACGAGGCCAGGCACCATGCTCGCAGGCATCCTCTCCGACATCCACGACAACCTGCCAAACCTGGAGCGTGCCTTGAGCGAGCTTCGGCGCCACCGCGTCGAGACGCTCTGCTTTCTGGGAGACTTCTGCTCCCCGATCCCGGCCCGGATGCTCGCGGCCTATGGCGGAGACGTCCACTGCGTCTTCGGCAACGGGGATGGCGACCGGTTCGCCATCCGCGGCATCACACCCCCCAACGGCGGCTCGTTCGTCCTGCATGGGGAGTGGGCCGAGCTCGAGCTGGACGGGCGGGCGGTGGCACTCACGCACTATCCCTTCTACGCCCGGGCGCTTGCGCGGACCGGCGACTACGCAGCGGTCTTCAGCGGTCACACGCACGAACGCCACCACGAGCGCCTGGGCAGGACTCTCTGGGTCAATCCCGGAGAGATCCTGGGATGGAAGGGCGCTCCATCCTGTGCCTTGTGGGACACCCGACGCGACGCCGTCGAGTTCCTGGAGCTCGCTTGAGGCGCAGCCCCGACGGGAGGCGACGATGCCTCCGTCCGCCTCAGTGGAGCACCGCGTGCAACTGCTCGGCCACGCCCCGCGGAAGCTCCGAGAGCTCCGTGAGCTCATCCACGGACGCGTGCTCCAGCCGCCAGAGGCTCCCGAACCGCTCCGCCACCGCCTCCCGGCGCTTCGGTCCGAGCCCCCGGATGCGCGTGTCCTCCAGGACCATGCGAACCCGCTCGCGCTCCAGCTCGACGCCGATCTGCTCCGGCTGCGCGGTGTCGAAGCCGCCTTCCCGCAGTCCGTGAAGCAGGCTCTCCCAATGCCCGTGGCTCCATCCTTCGCGATGGTCCGCGACGAAGCTCCTGAGTCTCTCGCGCATGCCGTTCCCGCTGTCCCTCATGACGTCCTCCCCCGACAGTGTGACGGTCCTCCTGCACCCCCGCCCCGCGGTCGACCGACCGGGGTGAACCCTTTCCCGTTCCGAGACCGCGAGCGAGATTTTGTCTCTTGATCTCCTGCTACCCCCCCAAGTGGTACACGGGTTCGTGAACTATGTCTGACAGCTCGGAAAAGATCCCCTACCTACCCGAACGCCTCCAGGATCTCGAGCGCATCGCGCTCAATCTCTGGTGGCGATGGAACCGGCAGGCTCGCTGGCTCCTCCGCTCGGTCGACCCGATGCTCTGGTCGGCGTCCAGGCACAATCCGGTCGCACTGCTCCGCCAGGTGGATCCGAGCCGCCTGGCCCACTGTGCCCAGGACCCGGAATTCCTGAACCTGTACGACTGGACGGTCGCGGAGTTCGACCGGACGATGGGACGCAGGGACACCTGGTTCCAGACCGAATATCCCGAGTTGGCGGACCGGTCGATCGCCTACTTCTGCGCCGAGTTCGGCCTGCACAACTCCATTCCGATCTACTCGGGCGGCCTGGGTGTCCTGGCGGGTGACCACTGCAAGTCGGCATCCGACCTCGGCGTTCCCCTCGTGGGCGTCGGGCTCATGTACTCCAAGGGGTACTTCGACCAGAAGCTCAACCTCGAAGGGTGGCAGGAGGGCTCCGACGAGCCGTTCGAGCCCAAGATCATGCCCTTGATGCGGCTGACGGGCCCCGAGGACAGCCACGCCCTCACGGTGCTGGAGACCGGTGGGCGCCCGGTGCACGTCGGGGCGTGGCGCCTCGATGCGGGCCGTGTCCGCATCTACCTGCTCGACACGAACCTTCCCGAGAACCACCCGGAGGACCGGGAGCTGACGTATCAGCTCTACGGAGGAGGGCGGGAGCATCGGCTCAAGCAGGAATGGATCCTCGGCGTGGGCGGGGTGCGCGTCCTGCGCGCGCTGGGGATCGAGCCGGGTGCCTGGCACGCGAACGAGGGACACGCGGCCTTCATGTTCGTGGAGCGCCTCAGGGAGCAGCTGGCCGAAGGGCTCACCCTCGACGAGGGCATCCGCGAGGTTCGAGCCCACAGCGTGTTCACGACGCACACGCCGGTGCCGGCGGGCCACGACATGTTCGCGCCCGACCTGATCGACGCCGTTTGCGGCGACTACCACACGTCGATGGGCATCGACCGGGCGACGTTCCTGGGCCTCGGCTCCCACCCGGAGCTGGACGAAGGTCGCTTCCACATGACGGCTGCCGCCATCCGTCTCGCGAGCCGCGTGAACGGGGTCTCGAAGCGCCATCGGCGCGTGACCCAGGAGCTCTGGGCATGCCTCTGGCCGGAGCGCGAGGAGACCCGCATTCCCATCCGTGGGGTGACCAACGGAGTGCACCTGTCCAGCTGGATGGCGCATCACTACATGGAGGTCTTCGACGAGCACTTCGGCATCGGCTGGGAGCGCCGCGTGTCCGACCCGTCGTTCTGGGACGAGGTCCTCGAGCTGGACGACCAACGCCTGTGGGACATCCACGTCCAGCTCAAGAAGACGCTCCTGGACTTCTGCCGGGAGCAGGCGCGTCTCCGCTGGAAGACGGTCTGGAAGGAGGCGGCTCATCTGGTCGGAGCGGGAACGCTCCTGAGCCCGGAGCCGCTGACGATCGGGTTCGCGCGACGCTTCGCCACCTACAAGAGGGCCGAGCTGCTCTTCCGCGACGAAGAGCGGCTGCGGCGTCTGCTCACCGACCCTCGCCGGCCCGTGCAGATCGTGTTCTCCGGGAAGGCGCATCCCGCGGACGACGAGGGCAAGCGAGTGCTCCAGCGTGTGTGGGGCTCGACGCGCGATCCGCGGTTCGAGGGGCGCATCGCGTTCGTCGAGGACTACGAGATGCACGTCGCCCATCGCCTGGTGCAGGGGGTCGACGTGTGGCTGAACCTGCCGCGAGCGCCCATGGAGGCTTCGGGCACCAGCGGCATGAAGGCGGCCCTCAACTGCGTGCCCCAGATCAGCACCCTGGACGGCTGGTGGGCCGAGGGGTTCAACGCAGAGAACGGGTGGGCGATCCCGCTCGCCACGGGAGACGACGCGGAAACGGACGACCGCGACCACGACGCCCTTCTGCAGCTGCTCGAGCGCGAAGTCGTGCCCATGTACTACGACCGGGACGACAACGGCATTCCTCGAGCGTGGCTCTCCCGCATGAAGCAGGCGCTCCGCGTGGCGGGCGCGAACTTCACCGCGAGCCGAATGGTCCAGGAATACGCTCGGGACTTCTACGTCCCCGCGCTGGAGGGCTCCCTGGAGGGAGACGATCCACCCACCGTGGCGCTGGTCCCACAGCAGGGAGAGCTCGAGCTCAAGGTGTGAGGACCCGCGCCTCCGTCACGGGCCTCCCACCCTCTTGAGGTACAGCGCCGACAGCCCCGGAAGCGGGAGCTGCAGATGCTGCTCGCGTTCGTGCAGCCTGCCCGGCACGGTGTCGAGCTCGGGCGGCACGATCGCCCCGTAGCCTCCGTAGACCGGAGCGTCCGTGTTGAGCAGAACCCGGTAGCGTCCGGGAAACGGCACCGCCAGCCAGAAGTCGTCCCGGTGCACCGGGGTGAAGTTGGCCACCACGACCACGAAATCGCGCCATTCGGGGGCCCATCGCAGGAACGAGACGGTCGTACGCTCGGCGTCGTCGCAGTCCAGCCACTCGAACCCCTCCGGACGGAAGTCGTAGGCGTGAAGGGACTCTTCTTCCCGGTACAACCGGTTGAGGTCGCCCACCAGCTGCCGTACGCCGCGGTGCGTGTCGAAGTCCAGGAGGGCCCAGTCGACCTCCGCGTCGGAGTTCCACTCCGTCCATTGTCCCAGCTCCTGGCCCATGAAGAGGAGCTTCCGGCCGGGATGGGCCCACTGGTAGGCGAGCAGCAGGCGGAGATTGGCGAACTTCTTCAGGCGCGTGCCCGGCATCTTGGACAGGAGCGAGCGCTTGCCGTGCACGACCTCGTCGTGGGAGAGGGGCAGGAAGAACCGCTCGCTGAACGCGTACAGAAGCGAGAACGTCAGCCGGTCGTACCGATAGCGGCGGTGGACCGGATCGGCGCTCATGATGTCGAGCGTATCGTTCATCCAGCCCATGTTCCACTTCTGGTCGAAGCCCAGCCCGCCCCGGTCGGTGCCGTGGGAGACCTTGGGCCAGGACGTCGACTCCTCGGCGATCATGAGCGCGCCCGGACACGCCTCGTGGACGGCGTCGTTCAGCGTCTTGAGGAACTCGACGGCCTCCAGGTTCTCGTTGCCGCCCTGCGGATTCGGAACCCAGGTCCCCGGCGGGCGCGAGTAGTCCAGGTAGAGCATCGACGCCACCGCGTCCACGCGGAGCCCGTCCACATGATAGTTCTCGAGCCAGTGCAGGGCGCTCGACACGAGGAAGGAGCGCACGGCCGGCTTGCCGTAGTCGAACACGAGGGTGCCCCACTCGGGGTGAGCGGCCTGACGCGGATCGGGATGCTCGTACAGCGGGGTCCCGTCGAAGCGAATCAGGCCGTGGCCGTCTCGGGGAAAGTGCCCGGGCACCCAATCGAGCAGGACGCCGATTCCCAGCTGGTGCGCGCGATCCACGAAGAAGCGCAGGTCGTCGGGTGACCCGTAGCGAGACGTCGGCGCGAAGAACCCGAGCGGCTGGTAGCCCCAGCTCTGGTCGAGCGGATGCTCCATCACGGGAAGGAGCTCCACGTGGGTGAATCCCATCTCCTTCACGTACGGCAGAAGCTGATCGGCGAGCTCCCGATAATCGAGCCAGCCCGGACTCCATCCGGGCCCGTCCCGGGTCGGATTCCGGCGCCAGGAACCGAGGTGGACCTCATAGACGGAGACCGGAGCCCCGTCCTGTTGGTGGGACGCCCGCTGGGACATCCAGTCGTCGTCCGCCCATTCGTACATGGAGGCGTCCCAGACCTCGGACGCCGTGGCGGGACGGAGCTCCACCGCCCGACCGAACGGGTCCGCCTTCTCCAGACGCTCCCCGCCCCGCGTGATCACCTGGTACTTGTATCGCGAACGCACCGCCACGTCTGGAACGAACAGCTCCCAGACGCCCGTGGCGCCGCGGGAGCGCATCGGGTGGCACCGCCCGTCCCATCCGTTCATGTCCCCCGTCAGGTTCACCGCGACCGCGTCGGGGGCCCACACGGAGAAGAGCGTTCCGCCGACCCCTTCGTGCTCCATGGGACGGGCGCCGAGGATCTCGTGCGCACGCCGCTCCCGACCCTCGAGAAACGCGCGAACGCGCGCTTCGTCGAGCACGGGGCCGAACCGGTACGGATCTTCGATCGTCCACTCACGACCGCCGAGGTCCTCCACGGTCAGACGGTAGGGGAAGAAATCGGTGGCCTCCGGGAACTCGACCTCGAAGAGACCCGCCTCCTCGGCCCGATGCATCGGCACCCGGCGGTCCCCTCGTCGCACCGCGATGGTCTGCGCCCAGGGGATGAACGCGCGCACGACCCGGCCGGGTCGATCCGTCGAGGTGGACGCGTGGATCCCGAGGATGTCGAAGGGCGTTCCGCACCGCCCGGCGGCGAGCTCGGCCGCGTTCGTAGGCTCCGGTTCGGTCATGCGTGCCTCGGTCCCTTGGTCGCTCACGAACGGGTCTCCCGGTGCAGGTGCGAGGGGGCGATGCGGCGCCCTGGTCGGCGCCCGCATCTCGGGGATTCCTCCCCCCGCCTTCAAATTTCCTCCTCGATCCGTCTATCTTGAGGTTGTCCAGATCGGGCGCGCACGTCCAGCCGGCAACATCGATTACGGAGCGTCATGGCCACCGAACCAGCATCGGTCCTCGAGCCGATTCCGGCGGGGAACGGGCGCGAGTACGAAGGAACCGTGGTCCATCTCGCCTCCGAATATTGGCCGTACGCCCGCACGGGGGGGCTGGCGGAGGCCGTGCGGGGCATCGCACGATATCAGGCCGCCGCGGGAGCCGAGACCCTGGTGTTCCTCCCGCTCTACCGGATCATCCGGGAGGGGTTTCCGGAGATCGAGCCATGCTGTGAGCCCTTCCCCGTATCGATCGGGGCCAGGACGGAGACGGCACGGATCTACCGGCGCCACACACCCCCCGACCAGCCGACGGTGTATTTCGTCGAGCACGACGGGTACTTCGATCGAGACGGACTTTACGGCACGGACAGTGGCTCCTATCCGGACAACCATCTCCGCTTCTCGTTCTTCTGCAAGGCCGTGCTCCAGTGGCTCCCGCAGGTATCGCCCGGTCCGACACTGATCCATGCGCACGACTGGCACGCCGCGCTCGCCCCGGTCTACCTGCGCACGGTCATGGCCGGCGATCGCCACTGCGACGGCGTCGGCTCGGTCCTCACCGTGCACAACGCGGGCTACCAGGGCCACATCGGACGTGAGGCCCTGCCCGAGATCGGCCTCCCGGACAGCCTCTTCTCCTGGAACTACATGGAGTGGTACGGACGGGCGAACCTCCTCAAAGGAGGCCTGGTCTTCGCGGACATGGTCACCACGGTGAGCCCCACGCACGCTCGCGAGCTGCGCACGCGTACCGGAGGCTTCGGGCTCCAGGAGACGTTCAACGACCTGCAGGACCATTTCGTCGGCATCCTGAATGGAATCGACTACGACGTCTGGGACCCGAGCAGCGACCGGTGGCTCGAGTTCCCGTTCAGCGTCGACGACCTCTCGGGCAAGGCCAAGTGCAAGGCGTGGCTGCAGGAGAAACGCGGGCTGCCCGTGGATCCCGAGATACCTCTCTTCGGCATGACGGCGAGGCTCGCGGAGCAGAAGGGCTTCGACATCCTGCTCCAGGCGGGAATGATCCCTCGGCTCGACGCTCAATGGATCTTCCTCGGCGAGGGAGAGCGTCGCTACCGCGATGCCCTGCAGGCGCTCGCCGACCAGGCTCCCGATCGCATCGCGGTGCACTTCGAGTTCACCGAGCCTCGCGAGCACCAGCTTCTCGCCGGCGCGGACTTCCTCCTCATGCCTTCCCTCTACGAGCCATGCGGGCTCACGCAGATGCGGGCGCAGCGTTACGGTGCCCTCCCCATCGTGCGACGCGTGGGCGGGCTGGCCGACACCGTGGAAGACCGGATCACGGGGTTCGTCTTCGACGAGTACCAGCCGTGGGCCCTCGAGGAGGCCGTGCACTACGCGCTCGACCTCTACAAGGATCGCACCTCGTGGGAGAACCACGTGCGCGAGGCGATGACCCGCGACTGGGGGTGGGAGCGTTCGGTCCACCAGTACCAGAGGGTCTACCACCAGGCGGCCGAAGCCCGGGGCGCGTTCGTGGAGATCCACCGAGCCCGGTCCCGCCCGTAGCGTAGACCGGCCCCTGCACCCGCGCTCCACGATGGCTCCCTCCTCTACGCGTCCCCGGGGCCCTTCGGGCCCACCGACCTCTGACATCCGTTCCATGACTCGACGCTCCGTGGTCGTTCACGGCCACTTCTATCAGCCTCCCAGGGAAGACCCCTGGACCGACCAGATCCCCGTGGAGGCATCCGCGGCTCCGTACCACGACTGGAACGAGCGCATCCACGACGAATGCTACCGAGCCGTCGCGGCCGCCCGTCTCGTCGACGGCCAGGGCCGCATCACGGGGGTCGTGAACACGCTCGAGTGGATCAGCTGGGACGCCGGGCCGACGCTCCTGCACTGGCTGGCGCGCGAGGCGCCGGGCACGTATCGGGCGTTTCTGGAAGCCGATGCACGCAGCCGCGACCGTCTCGGCTTCGGGAACGCGCTGGCCATGCCGTACCACCACGTCATTCTTCCGCTGGCCAGCCGGCGCGACAAGGTGACGGAGGTGCGCTGGGGCATCTCCGATTTCCGACGAAGGTTCGGTCGCGAGCCGGACGGAATGTGGCTCCCCGAAGCGGCGGTCGACCTCGAGACGCTCGAGGTCCTGGCCGCCGAGGGCATCGCGTTCACCGTCCTCGGTCCGACCCAGGTCGACGCCGTGCCCAAGGCGGGCATGCCCGGAAAGGTGGGTCTATCCGGCGGCCGCGACATCGCCGTGTTCGTCTATGACGGGAATCTCGCCCACGACGTGGCGTTCGGCGGGCTCCTCAAGGACGCGGACGCCTGGGTCGAGCGGATGGCGACCGACCCGGGCCAACGCCGGCGGCTCGTCTCCCTGGCCACGGACGGCGAGACGTTCGGGCACCATCAGAAGTGGGGAGATCTGGCGCTCGGAGCGGCGGTCGCGGCCATGCAGGGACGCCGTGACGCGCGCCTGGAGAACTACGCCTCGTTCCTGAAGCGCAATCCCCCGGTAGAGAACATCCGCATCGTGGACCCGAGCTCCTGGTCGTGCGCGCACGGCGTGGAGCGTTGGAGGGCCGACTGCGGATGCAAGCTCGCGCCCGACGAGCCGACCCAGCAGGCGTGGAGAGCCGTGCTCCGTGATGCGCTCGAGGAAATGGCCGCCGACTTCCACGCCCGTTACGAGGCCGAGGGGGCCACCTACTTCGACGATGCCTGGGCCGCGCGGGACGGCTACGGCGCCTTCCTGGATCACGGGAGCCACGCTCGCCGAGCGTTCGTGGAAGAGCGGGCCGGCCGCACGCTCACGGACGCCGACGCCCAGAGGGCGCTCCAACTCCTGGAGATGGAGCGCGACGCGCTCCGCATGTTCACGTCCTGCGGGTGGTTCTTCGACGACCTCGCGCGCCTGGAGCCTCTCCAGGTGCTCCGCTACGCGGCCCACGGCCTCGACCTCCTGGGCGACGAGGGAGGCGTGCTCGAAGAGAGGATCCGTGCGCGCCTCGCGGACGCGCAGAGCAACGACCCCGAGGCGGGCGACGGTCGTCGGCTCTGGGATGAGCGCATCCGCGGCCGAACCGTCGAAGCCCGCGCCGGAGGGACGCTCCGACCCGAGGCCGAGCGGGAGCTCGTGGCCGCGGTGGAGAGACTCCTTCGTCAACCCTCCGAGGCGGGCGCGGCGAGGGTCTTCGAGCTTCTGACCCGGCTGGAAGGGTCCGGGGCATCGGTTCCGTTCGCCGCCCGCTCGGCGCTGGCCCGAGGCATCCAGGAGCGTCTCGGGGAAAGCCCTGGCCCCCTGCGCAGCGTCGCAGAGCGCATGGGCTTCAGCGAACGGATCTTCTCGGCTCGCCCCGTGGAGGCGGGCCGTCCCGTGGACTTCGTGTTCGGCCTGCACGTGCACCAGCCCGTGGGCAACTTCGACGAGGTCTTCCGGAGCCACGCGGACGAGGTCTACCAGCCGCTCCTCCAGCGTCTGAGCGAGCGCCGCTTCCTGCCGGTCGCCGTTCACGTGTCCGGGCCGCTCCTGGAGTGGCTCGAGGCCCACGCCCACCCCTACCTCGACCTGCTCGGCCGCCTCGCCGACAAGGGCTCCGTGGAGATCCTCCTCTCCGGGTTCTACGAGCCGATCTTGCCCGTTCTCTCTCGCCCCGACCGGCTTCAGCAGATCCGATGGATGGACGAGTGGCTGCGCTCGCGCCTCGGCGTCGAGGCCCACGGACTCTGGCTCACGGAGCGTATCTGGGATCCGGATCTCGCGGCCGATCTGGCCGACGCCGGGGTCGAGTACGTGTTCGCCGACGACCGCCACTTCCTGATCTCCGGCTTCGAGCACGACCAGCTCCACCGGCCTTACCGGACCGAGTCGGGCGGCCGGGGGCTGGCCGTGCTCCCGATCGACGAGCGGCTCCGCTACCTCATCCCGTTCAGACCGCCCGAGGAGATCGCCGAGTACTTCCGCACCCTCCAGGCCACGGGCCAGCCGCTGGCCGTCCTGGCCGACGACGGTGAGAAGTTCGGCGGCTGGCCGGGGACGGCCGACTGGGTGTGGAAGTCCGGCTGGCTGGAGCGCTTCCTCGACATGATGGAGGAGCTGCACGAGGACGGGGTGATCCGGCTCCGCTCTCCGTTCCAGGCGGTACGGGAAGTCGCGAGCGGGGGGCTGGCGTACCTGCCCACCGCGTCCTATCGGGAGATGGAGGGATGGTCGCTTCCGCCGGCCGCGGCCCTCCGGCTCGAGCGGGTCGAAGAGGCGATGGATGCGTCGGGCGCGGATCCCGAGACCCGGAGCCTCCTACGGGGCGGCCACTGGCGCAACTTCCTGGCCCGGTACGTCGAGTCCAACCGGATGCACAAGAAGTCGATGGCGCTCTCCAAGCTCTGCCGCGAGCGCGGAGATCCCCCCGAGGCGCGGCGTGCGCTCGGACGGGCCCAGTGCAACGACCCCTACTGGCACGGCGTCTTCGGAGGGCTGTACCTACGCCACCTGCGGGCAGCGATCTGGGCCAACCTGGCGCAGGCGGAGCGCCTGCTCAGGACGGGCGAGCGCCTGAGCGCGGAAGTCGTCGACCTCGGTGGCGACGGCCGCGAGGAAGTCTGGGTCCACTCGGAGCGTTTCTCCGCGGTGGTCGCGCCGACACGGGGTGGCGCCCTCACCGAGCTCACCGACTTCGCGTCGGGCCGTAACCTCGCCGACACGCTCACACGCAGGCGCGAGAGCTACCATCGGGTCGAGGCTCCCCATCCGGCGCACGCCGGGAGCGAAGACAACGGCCAGGGCATGCCCTCCATCCACGAGCTGGAGGAGAGGCTGAAGCTCGAGGAGCTCCCGCCCGTGGACATGGAGGAGCGGGCCATCCTCCTCGACCGGGTGCTCCCCGCCGACCTGACGCGTGAGGAGTACGAGCGGGGCAACTACGGAACGCTCAGGTCGTGGGCGTCCGACGCGATGGCGGTGACCCTGGAGGAGGATGACCAGGCGGTGGAAGTCCGCATGAGGGCGTCCGGACCGGGCTCACTGGAAAAGGACGTTCGCCTCGACGCCGAGGGCGGGCTGGAGGTGTGTTACCGCTGGGATCCCGCCGCCTTCCCGACGGACGCCCGCTTCGCGCCCGAGCTGTCGCTCTCAGCCGATGTCGAGGTGCAGCTGGAGGCGGATCCCGAGCCGTCGGACCTCTGGCGGTGGGAGATCCGCACGGTCTCCAAGTCCGAGCACGGATTCGAGGAGACCGTGCAGGGTACCTCGCTCACCCCACTCTGGCCCGCGGCGCTCGGGGAGGTCCGGCTACGGCTGCGTTGGCGCGGCGCGACCGAATAGGAGACCTCCCCGCGGCTGGGCGTCGAGGCTAGGCCTGGCTCGTCATGATGAAGAGCGGCTTCGACCCGAACGTCGTGTACTTGGGACGAAGCCGATCCGGCTGGTAGAACAGCTCGACGTCCACCACCTTCGACTCGCCCACCACGACGTCGACCGGCACCGTGCTGTAGACGCCGTTGCGCACGCCCACGAGCAGGCCGCTCCGTCCTTCGAGAATCAGGTCGAGCGCCAGGTTGCCGTACGCCATCGGCACGATCGAGTCGAGCGCGTCCGGGTCACCGGAGCGCACGAGGTAGCCGAGACGCTGGTTCACGACGTTGACCGGCTGGCCGTTGTTGAACTTGGGCGAGAGGCTGCGGACCACCTCGGCGACGCGGTCCCCGATGCCGCCGAGCTTCTTGTGGCCGAACTGGTCGGTCTCGTGGCTCTCGAAGACCATCGCGTCCTGGCCGGTCATCGTCGCGCCTTCGGAGACCAGGGCGACGGAGTATTTGCTGGGGTTCTTGGTCCGGTCCTCGACCAGAAGCTCCGTGAGCAGCGCCGGGTCGAAGGGGTGCTCCGGAATCACGCACCGGTCCGCCGCCCCGGCCATCGCGGGCAGCAGCGCGGAGAAGCCGGCGTAGCGGCCGAAGACCTCGATGATGAGGAAGCGCTCGTGCGAGCCCGCCGACGTGCGAAGCCGATGGGTCAGCTCGATCGTCCGCGTCACGCACGTGCTGAATCCGATGCAGTAGTCGGTGCCCGGGACGTCGTTGTCCATCGTCTTCGGGATCGCTACGACCTTCACGCCTTCCTCGTGAAGCCGCTGCGCGTAGGACAGCGTGTCGTCGCCTCCGATCGGGATCAGGTAGTCGACGCCCAGAAACTCGAGGTTCTTGAGCACCTCGGGCGTGACGTCGTTGACGTCGCCCGTGTACTTCTCCTTCAGGTGCGGCGGAACCGCCCCCTTGGGCAGGTGGCTCGCGCGGGTCCGCGACGTGTGGAGGAACGTGCCCCCGGTGCGGCCCGCCCGGTGAACGATCTCGGCGGTGAGCTCCTGCACGGAGTCGTGGTTGTCGGCGTCCTTGTCGGGAACGAGGTCCACGAGACCCTTCCACCCCCGCCGCACCCCCAGGACCCGGTACCCTTCCCTCAGGGCCCGGATGGTCACGGCGCGAATCGCCGGATTCAGTCCCGGCACGTCCCCGCCGCCGGTCAGTATCGCGATGGTGCCCTTCTTGCCCGCCATGGATCCTCCACGATGTTCACGTTCACATGGCCACGCCTCGCTACGAGGCGAGGACAGTCCTGAAGCTAAGAAGGACGGGCGGGGGGTTCCAGCGGTGGGGCCAGCGTCATCCCACCGGCGCGAGAACCTCACCCAGGGCGGGTAGAACCTCCTCGATGGCCTCGCCGAGCTCGACCAGGCGCTCCGGCGCTCCGGCCATCTCACCGGCCGCGCCCATCCGCTCCAGCTCGTCGGAGAGCGCCCGCACGCGTCCCAGAGCGAGCGTCGCGGCCGTGCCCTTCAGGCTGTGGGCCGCGCGCTCCAGCTCGTGGGTGTCGCCCTCCCGCAGGGCCGCCTCCAGTGCGTCCAGGCGCTCGGAAGCCTGATCCAGGAACATCTGGACGACGGCGCGAAGTAGCTCCGCCTCGTCACCCGCGTGGTGCAGGGCGAGCTCGCGATCGAACAGAATCTCCGGGTCGGAAGGTGCGGACGGCATGGTCGGCTCCTCCGGATGGGCCTACGACGTCCACACGGCGTGGCGGCGTCGGGGGTGGCGTGGGGTTCGTCCCAAAGATCGGTCCGGTCGGAGAACGCTGTCAAACCTCCGTCGGGAGGCGGACGTGCCGCCGAGCGAACGGTTGCGTACCTTCGTTCGCGATCTCGATCGTGGGCCCACGTCCGCCGACCGGAACGCGGGCCATTTGCCTTCCCCGATCCGCGAGGAGTCCCCGATGAGCGCAGGAGCCCCCCGCCTTCACCTGCCCCATCCTCTGGTCCTGCTCACGGGATGCGTGATTCTGGCGGCGGCGGCCACCTACGTCCTCCCCGCCGGGCAGTACGCCCGAACGGAAGACCCGACCACGGGACGGAGCGTGGTGGTGGCGGGCACCTACCACGAGGTCGAGCCCCATCCCATCGGCTTCTTCCAGGCGATGGTGGCGCTCCCGGAGGGCATGGCCGCGGCGGCGGACGTGATCTTCCTGGTCTTCCTGATCGGGGGCGCTTTCACGGTCGTGGACGAGACCGGCGCGCTCAGGCGCTCCCTCGGATGGCTCGTCGAGAAGATGCGCGGTCGGGACCTTCTCGTCATTCCGGTGGTCTCGCTCTTCTTCGCCGCGGGCGGAGCGCTCGAGAACATGCAGGAGGAGATCATCGGCCTCGTGCCCGTTCTCCTGATCCTGACCCGGAGCATGGGCTTCTCCCCGCTCGTCGCGGTGTGCATGAGCCTGGGCTCGGCGGCGGTCGCCTCCGCGTTCAGCCCCATCAATCCCTTCCAGGTGCAGATCGCCCAGAAGCTGGCCCAGGTGCCCCTCCTGTCGGGCTCGCTCTTCCGCATCGTGTTCCTGGGGCTGGCACTCGCGCTCTGGATCGCCGCCACGATGCGTCTCGCGGCGGTGACCCGCACCGAGCGCCAGGCGGTGGACGCGCACCAACGGGAGCCCGTCACGCGCATGGACGGGCTCATCCTGGCACTGGTGATCGGAGCGTTCGCGATGCTCGTCTGGGGCATCCTCGTCCGTGACTGGGATTTCAACCACCTCTCGGCCCTGTTCTTCATCATGGCCCTGGCGGTCGGGCTGCTCGGAGGCCTCGGCGTCGGAGGGACGGCGGACGCCTACGTGAAAGGCTTCCGGTCCATGGCGTTCGCGGCCCTCCTGATCGGATTCGCCCGGGCCATATCGGTCGTGCTCGACCAGGGCCGGATCGTGGACACGCTGGTCCACGGGATCTTCACGCCTCTGGGGCATCTGCCCGTGCTGGCTTCGGCCCTCGGCATGGTGGTGGGTCAGGCGGCCGTGCACGTGCCCGTGCCGAGCGTGAGCGGGCAGGCCGTTCTGACCATGCCGGTCCTGGTGCCGCTCTCCGACCTCCTGGGCCTGAGTCGGCAGGTCACGATCCTCGCCTACCAGTACGGTGGTGGGCTCTGCGACCTCATCACCCCCACGAACGGCGCGCTCATGGCGATCCTGGCGGCCGCCGGCGTGCGCTACGAGGAGTGGATGAAGTTCACGTTCCCGGTGTACCTCGGCCTGGTGGCGCTCGGGGCCGTGGCCATCGGGGTAGGCATCGCCGTCGGACTCACCTAGGCCGACGACGCCTTCTTCGATCACCTTTTCAGGAGCGTCTTCCCGTGTCCTCCAGCGAGTAGGCCTGCCGTGTCCTCCACCGAACGTCCGAAGCTCCACCGCAACGTCTGGGTCACCAGCGCCACGAGCTTCCTGACCGACGTCTCGAGCGAGATGCTCCAGAACGTCCTGCCCCTCTTCCTGGCGAACGTGCTCGGGGTGCGGATCTGGGCCGTGGGCGTCGTCGAGGGTCTCGCCGAGTCCACGGCGAGCCTGCTCAAGCTCTACTCGGGCTGGCTGTCCGACCGTCTGAGGGCACGCAAGTGGCTGGCCGTGGCCGGCTACGCCATCTCGTCGTCCGCCAAGCCCATCTACCTTCTGGCCTCGAACTGGGGGATCGTCGCGGCCATCCGATGGGCGGACCGCGTGGGCAAGGGCGTGCGCACCGCGCCGCGCGACGCGCTTCTGGCGGACTCCGTGGCGTCGGAGCGGCGTGGCCTCGCCTTCGGGATCCACCGCGCTTCGGACACGGCGGGCGCCGTCCTCGGCCTGTTCTTCACCATCCTGGTGGTGCGGGCCGCGCAGGGAGGCGACCTCCTTCTCGAGCGTGGCACCTTCCACAAGCTCGTCCTATGGAGCCTTGCGCCGGCCTTCCTGGCCGTGTTCATCCTGGCCCTGGGCGCGCGCGACGTGCCCTTGAAGGGAGCGGAAGGCGGAGCCTCGGGACGAAGGCCGAAGATCACGCTGCGCGGCATGGATCGCGGATTCATCGCCTTCGTGGCATGCTCCGCGCTCTTCACCCTGGGAAACTCGTCCGACGCGTTCCTGATCCTCAAGGCGCAGGAGCGCGGCCTGGGAGTCCTGCCGCTCATGTGGACTCTGTTGGCGTTCAACGCCGTCTACACGGTGGTGTCCGCGCCGGCGGGGTCCTTGGCGGACAAGCTGCCCAGAAAGTGGGTCGTGGTCGGTGGATGGGCCGTGTACGCGGCGGTCTATCTCGGGTTTGCGGTCTCCACCACCCGCCTGCACATCGTGCTGCTCTTTCTCGCGTACGGCCTGTACTACGGTGCCGTCTCGGGCGCCACGCGGGCCCTGGTGGCCGACCTGGTGGAGCCGGAGCGTCGGGGGGTGGCGTACGGCACGTACCACGCCGTCATCGGCTTCACCAGCCTGCCCGCCTCGCTCATCGCGGGCCTGCTCTGGCAGGGGTTCGGACCCTGGCACGGCCTCGGTGCCTCGGCGCCGTTCTTCTTCGGCGCCGTGTGCGCGGCGCTGGCCGGAGTCCTGCTCGTCATGCTCGTGCCGGGCCGGCCGGGCCGTGATCGGTAGGGTCCCCGTCGATCGACTCGGATTCCCGCCATACTCGGTATGAAACTATATTGGTATCGATTCGTACTGAATTTCGAATACGTCTTCCGTCTCCATGGGGAACACGAGTCCCCGGGCTCGTATCGAAACGCCGTATCCACCTCCTGCGACATGGCGGAGCACGAATGGACGCCTCTTCGTTCCAGCCACTGAAGCCGGCCTGGTTCCACATCCTCCTGGCCCTGGCCGATGGCGCGCAGCACGGCTTCGCCATCCGCAGCCGCGTCGAGGAGCGCAGTGGTGGCTCGGTCAAGCTCTGGCCCGCGACACTCTACGGGTCCATCCGGGAGTTGTCGGAGGCGGGTGTGATCGAGGCCCTCGAAGGCGAGGACGATCCCGACGATGACCAGCGACGGAGGTACTATCGCCTCACCAAGCTGGGCAGGGAGCTCCTCCGGGCGGAAGCCGACCGGCTCCAGGGGCTGGTGGACGCCGCGAGGGGGAGCCGGGCGCTGCAGCGGACATGAGCGGCCCGGAGGCGCGGACGACGCGGTGGATCTCGAACGCCTATCGCGCGCTCGCCCGAGCTCTTCCGCGCTCGTACCGCGACACGTACCTGCGCGAGTCGCTGCATGATTTGAACGCGCTCCTCGAGCGGGAGCGAGCAGGCGGAAACGCCGGGCGCGAGCTGTGGGTCGGCCTGCGTGCCCTGGCCGACCTTCTGCAGCGCATTCCGAGGGAGTGGTTGGCGAGGGGAGCCGCCCTCGGGCGGCCGACGACGATGGGAGAGGGGTTCATGAACGCGCTGAACGAGATCAGGTTGGCGGCACGGGCGCTGTCGCGCCGCTTCGGCTTCACGACGGTCGCGGTGTTGACGTTGGCGCTCGGCATCGGCGCCAACGTAGCCATCTTCGCGGTGGTGGACGCGGTGCTCATCCGGCCGCTGAACTACCCGGAGTCGCAGCGGATCGTCACGATCATGCATCACGCGCCGGGACTCGACCTGCCGGATCTCGAGAACTCCGAGGGGATGCTCCGGTTCTACTGGCAGAACGCGCCCTTCCTGTCGTCCCTCGCGGGATACGACACACGGGACGCGAACCTCACGGGGGGCGACCGTCCGGCCCGCGTCCAGACCGTCCGGGTGACGCCCCAGATCTTCGACGTCCTTCGGACCCAGCCGGCGCTCGGCCGTCCGTTCAACGAGGCCGACGCCGCCGAGGGCGCCGCACCCGTGGCCATCCTCACGCACGCCGAATGGGTCGACCGCTTCGGGAGCGATCCCGGGATCCTGGGCAAGACCATCGCGCTCGACGGGGTCACGACCGAGATCGTCGGGGTGATGCCCGACCATTTCTCGTTTCCGGATCCCGACGCGGCGGCGCTGCTTCCCATGCACGTCGACCCGAACGGGGAGTTCGGCACTTTCGGAATCGGAGGTGTGGCGCGACTCGGCCCCGGCATCACCCTCGCACAGGCGCAGCAGCGCATCCAGGAGCTGCAGGCCCGTCTCCCGAGCTTCTTCCCGAACGACGAGGTGACACCCGAGTTCATGAAGAGCTCGGGGTGGGCCGTCAGCGTCGAGCCCCTGAGGAAGCGGATGGTCGGGGACGTGGCGTCCGCCCTCTGGATCATCCTCGGCACGGTCGGCTTCGTCCTCCTCATCGCCTGCGCCAACGTGGCGAACCTCTTCCTGGTTCGGGCGGAGTCCCGCCAGAAGGAGCTGGCGATCCGATCCGCGATGGGTGCGGGCCGGGCTCGCCTCGCCTCGCTGTTCCTGAGCGAATCGGTTCTGCTCGGCCTCGGAGGCGGGGCTGTCGGGGTGGCTCTCGCATGGGCCGGTGTTCGGCTGCTCGTGTCGTTCGGTCCCCATGATCTGCCCCGTCTGAACGAAGTCGGCGTGGATGGGCGCGTGCTTCTGTTCGCCGCCGCGCTCTCCGTGCTTGCGGGCTTCGCGTTCGGGGCGCTCCCGCTCCTGCGGAGGTCCGCATTCGGCGTGGCGACCGCGCTCCGCGACCAAGGTCGTGGCAGCACGAGTGGCCGAGAGCGGCACCGTACCCGCAACGTCCTGGTGGCGGGCCAGATCGCGCTCGCGCTCGTGTTGGTCGTCGGCTCCGGGCTGATGGTGCGCAGCTTCCAGCATCTGCGCTCCGTGGACGCCGGCTTCGATCCGACGGACGTACTGACCGTCGGGCTCAGCCTCGGGGATGTGGAGAGCCTGCCCGCGGCCGCCCGCTTCTACCAACGGGCGGCCGACCAGGCGGCGGCGCTCCCGGGCGTGAAGAGCGTCGGGGTGACCACGGCCATCCCGTTGGGCACCGGCAACTGGAACGGAGGATCCTTCCACATCGAATCCAAGCCGCGCGCCGACGACCAGCTCCCTCCGGTCGCCATGTACAAGGCGGTGGGCCCGGGCTACTTCGAGGCGATGGGCATGACGCTCGAGAAGGGACGCACCGTGAAGCGCTCGGATATCGAGGACGGCGTGCCGGTCGCGTGGGTCAACGAGACGTTCGCGCGTACACTGCTCGACGGAGACGCCCTCGGACAGCACATTCGCTGGTCGAACGGGGCCGACAGCAGCTGGGCCGAGGTCGTCGGCGTGGTGAAGGACGTGCGCGAGTTCGGATTGACCCAGCCGGTCAGGGCTGTGGCGTACCTTCCGCTCGTGACGGGGGGATGGGGCTTTCCGCACCTGAACGTGGGCTTCCTCGTCGTGAAGGCCGACCGCGATCCGTCGGCCCTGGTCCAGCCGATCCGGGACATCATCCGCCGACTCGATCCGAACGTGCCGGTCACGACCACCTCCACGATGGGCGAGGTGGTCTCCCGCTCGATGCGACAGACCTCGTTCACACTCGTCTTGCTGGGCATCGCCACGCTGGTGGCACTCTTCCTGGGAGCCATCGGCTTGTTCGGCGTGGTCTCGTACGTGGTCTCCCAGCGCACCCGTGAGATCGGGGTGCGCGTGGCTCTGGGAGCCCGTCCCGACGACATCCGTACGATGGTGCTCCGTCAGGGTGTGGGCGTCTACGTGACGGGGGCCCTGGTCGGGCTCGCGGGAGCCTTCGCGCTCACGCGGCTCATGGGCACGCTCCTCTTCCAGGTCTCGGCGACCGACCCGGTGTCGTTCGTGCTCGCCCCCACGGTGCTCTTGGCCGTTGCGGCCTTCGCGACCTGGCTTCCCGCCCGGCGCGCCGCTCGCGTCGACCCGATGGAAGCGCTCAGGGCCGAATAGGGGACCGGAGCCCGCCCGTTGCGCTGCCCGGACAGCCTCCTACGTTGAGGACGCGCCGGCCCACTCGACCCCAGGGAGACGTACACCCGTGGCCCAAGCCCTGACCCTTCTGGCCTTCATGGGCATCACGTGGGTGCTCCTCGGTGTCGGTGGGCCGGCGGCGGGCCCGGGCTCGCTGGCGATGCTCCTGGGCTTTCTCCTCGTGGCCGCCTATCTGGCCGGCCGGGTGAGCCGCATGGTGGCGCTGCCGCAGATCACCGGATACCTGCTCATGGGCATCCTGGTCGGGCCGCACCTCCTCGGCCTCCTCCCTTCCGATGCCGTGGTGGACTTCCGCCTGATCAACGGGGGCGCGCTCAGCCTCATCGCGTTGACGGCGGGCGGTGAGCTGCGCCTGGATGCGGTGCGCGCACGGCTCACGAGCATCCTCCTGATCATCGCGGCCCATCTCGTGGTGATCTTCGGGGTGGTCGTCGGCGCCGTCTACGTGAGCCGGGGGCTCGTCCCGTTCCTCGC
>CAZVYM010000009.1:47552-64682 GCA_964630935.1 uncultured Gemmatimonadaceae bacterium
GACGGTGGAGGAGGTCGGCCTCCAGATCGTCCTCTCCATCGGGGCCGGTCTCGCGCTCGGCTGGCTGCTGACCGCATACCTCCGTCGCGCCCGCGGATACCGTATCCTGGTCGTTCTCGTGACGGCCTTCATCGTGGTGGAGCTGAGCGAGCAGTTCCACCTGGAATACATCCTGATCGCCATGTCGGCGGGCTTCTACGTCCAGAACTTCTCGGAGCAGGGGCGTCGGCTGCTGCGTGCCCTGGAGGCGAACTCGCTTCCGGTCTATGCCCTGTTCTTCGCGGTGGCCGGGGCCGACTTGCGCATCGACGTCCTCGCCCGCGTCTGGGAGGTCGCGTCGGTGCTCATCCTGGCGCGCATGGCCGCGCTGTGGGCCTCCACCTACCTCGGCGCTCGACTCGCCGGCGACACGCCGCCGATGAGGCGATACGCGTGGATGGGCTTCCTCGCGCAGGCCGGAGTGACCCTCGGCGTCGCCAACCTCGTGCGGGACCGCTTTCCGACCTGGGGCGGCGAGGTGGCCGCGCTCGTCGTGGCCATGATCGCGGTCAACCAGATCATCGGTCCTCCCGCGTTCCGCTACGCCCTCGTCAAGGTCGGGGACAGCCGACGCTCCCGAGCCGAAGCGCGGCGTGGCATGATCCTCGCAGCGGGCTCTTCAGGAGCCTAGCAGGGTGCTCCCCTTCCTCAGCCACCTGCCCGCCCAGCCCTGCCCGAGTCGAACATGAACACACTGGACCTCGTCACCGTCGTTGCCGCCGTCATCCGCAGGGAGGATCGCTACCTGGTGGGTCGCCGCCCACTCCTCAAGCGCCACGGGGGTCTCTGGGAGTTCCCGGGTGGCAAGCTCCACGAGGAAGAGGATGCCTTCGCCGCCGCCCGGCGCGAGCTGGACGAGGAGCTGGGGCTGGAGGCCACGGGGGCCGGTGCCACGCTGCATCGCGTGCGCGATGGCGACTCGCCCTTTGTGATCCACTTCGTGGAGATCGAGATCCGGGGAGACCCGACGCCTCTCGAGCACGATGCCGTCGGCTGGTTCACGGCCGAGGAGCTGGTCCGCCTCCCGCTCGCTCCCGCCGACGCGGACTTCGTCCGGACGCTCGCGGGGCACCCGTGATCGCGGGCGCTTTCCGGGTGCAGCCCGTCCGTCCGTAGGGGTCCGGTTCGCCGGGAGGTCGGCTGGCGGTCCGTCCGTAGGCGTCGAGCTCGCCGCGAAGGCCGGCGGGCGCGGCCGGTACGGGTCCGGCTCGCCCGGAACGGCGCCGCGAGCGCCGGGTCAGTCCTCGACGCCGGATTCGGTGGAGCCCCCGTCGGTCGAAGTCTCGGCACGCACCAGGTTCGCCAGGTCCGCGGCTCGCGCCTTGGGCACCTCGCCGCGAAGCCCGTCCCGCGTCGCCATCCCCCGCCCCACCACCTCGCCCCGGAAGCGGAGCGCCACCGGACCGCGGAGCTCTTCCTCCTGCAGGGGGAGCGATTCCTTGTCCAGAAGGCGGAGGAGGTCTTCGTCATCGAGCTCGACGGAGCCCCGGCTCACGGCCGGACCCAGCCACTGCAGCAGGTCGTTGGTCGGTCTCGGGCGTCCCTGCGAGTCGAACTCGATCGCCCGGAAGCCCACCGAGATCGGACGCCAGCTTCCTTCGGACCAGGCCTCCAGGGGCCACGACTCCAGGGCGTGAAGCCAGAGGCGCCCGCCGCGCAGGATCGGCGTGAGAGGCAGGTCCGCGTCGTCGATGCCGTAGTCGTCCCGGAGGCTCGCCATGGCGCGCGCCACGAGCGCGTCGGCCTCCGCCGGATCGAGAGCGTCACCCGGGAAGACGCGCGGCACGGGGGTCCATGCCCCCTGGATCGCGGGAGCGCTCGGCACCCCGTCGAGCCGCCGCAGCCGGGCGAGAAAGAGCCCCCCCGAATCGAAGTGGTGAGGGTAGATTCGAGCCGCACCCTCCACTCGGGCATCGAAGCGGAGGTCGTCGAAACGGGTGACGCCGGGCTCGTGCGGCACGGGAAGGTGGATCGGCTCGAGCTTCACAGGCTCGTCGGAGAGAACACGGTCCACGATCGCCTCGTTCTCCTCCGGAGCGAACGTGCACGTCACGTAGAGGATCGTCCCGCCGGGTCGGGTCACCCGCACGGCCTTGCGCAGAAGGTCCTCCTGAGCGCGCGTCACGTATCCCCGGAACGAACGTGACGGGTGCGGCGGCCGGCCGCGACGGCGGCGGAGCGTACCTTCTCCCGAGCAGGGCGCGTCGACCAGCACGCGGTCGAACAGCGCCTCTTCGGGAAACGCGCGCCCGTCGCCCGCGACCACGAGCAGGTTCGCGTGGCCGAGTCGGTAGACGTTGCCCAGAAGACCGCGGATGCGGCTCTCGCTCACGTCGGCGGCCACCAGCGCGCCCCGGTCCTCCATGAGATCCGCCAGGTGGGTGGTCTTGCCACCCGGAGCCGAGCACAGGTCGAGCACCCGCTCGCCGGGCCGCGCGCCCAGGAGCGGTGCGGCCACCCCGGTGGACGCCTGCTGCACGTAGAAGAGGCCCAGCCAGTGCTCCAGGGTGAGCGACACGGAGCGCGGACCTTCCTCCACCTGGAAGAACGACGGCATGCCGTCGATCTCGCGGAGGCGGAAGCCCTGCGCGGCCAGCCGGGCCGAGAGCTCGTCGGGCGTGATGCGTCCGGTGCGGACCCGCAGGACGGTCGGCTCGGGGCGCTCGGCCGCCGCGGTGAAGCCCGCCCAGTCCGGGATGATGGACCGGTATCGTTGCAGGCTCACGTTGCCGGTCAGATGGGGATCACGTCGTCGTCGTCTTCGTCGCGGACCAGCGTGAGGATGGCCGCCTGCGGCACCACGAGGTAGCGCTCTCCCTCGAACGTGATCTCGACCGCGGCCCTTCGGAAGAAGATCGCGTAATCACCGATGCGCGCCTGCAATGGAACGTAACGCGCCTCCGTGCCCCCGATCTTCCAGGGCTCCTCGTCCAGCTCGGTCGGTGCCGAGACCGCCGTGCCCGGGCCCGTGGCCACGACCTTGCCCCCCTGCACCGCCTGGTTGTCGACCGCGGTCGCCGGCAGATACAGCCCGACCTTCGTGCGGTCCTCACCCTCCTCGGGCTGGACCAGGACACGGTCTCCCACGACGATCAGGCGCTTCTTTCGCTCGGACATGGCTGGGCTCGGGGTTGAACGGGTCGCTGAAGATGGGGAGCCACCGGCGTCGGGAGCGCCACGCCCCCGGGCACCGCCGAGACGGCCGGGGGTCCCGAGGCGGCGTGGCCCGCTCCCGCGCCTCAATGTATCACGGGGGAGCCGCCGGAGCATGGCGGAACCCCACGGGAGCCGGAGCATGGGGGAGGCCCGTTCGAGCTGGAGCATGGCGCAGGCCCGGCGGCGCCGGCACCGCCATGGTCTCTCACCGTCGCCAGGTCGCCGCCAGCACCCGCTCCCAGTTCTCGTGCGCGATCTTGCGGACGTCCCGCTCGCCGAAGCCTGCCTCGAAGAGGGCGTCCAGGAGCCTCGGCAGACCCGTCACGTCCTGCAGGTCTCCGGGCATGGTGGCGCCGTCGAAGTCCGAGCCGAGCCCCACGTGCGCCACGCCCATGCGGTCCACGGCGTAGCGCACGTGGCGGACGATCTCCGTCAGAGGCGTCGGCGCCTCGGGATTTCCGTCCGATCGGAGGAACCCGACGTGGAAGTTCACCCCCACGATGCCCCCGCTCGAGGCGACGGCGTCGAGCTGCCGGTCGGTGAGGTTCCGGGGCGAGGCGCACAGCGCGTGCATGCCCGAGTGCGAGGCCACGAGCGGCGCCTCCGAGATCGCCGCGACGTCCCAGAACCCTCTCTCGTTCAAGTGGGAGAGGTCGACCACGATCCCCAGGCGATTGCACGCCTGCACGAGACGCTTCCCGGCCGCGGTGAGCCCCGGCCCCGTGTCGGGATCCCGCGGGAAGTCGAACGGCACGCCGTGCGCGAACGCGTTCGGCCTGCTCCACACGAGGCCCACCGAACGCAGACCCGCTTCATGGAGCACGTCGAGCGCCTCGAGGCGCGTGTCGATGGCCTCGGCTCCCTCGATGTGCACGATGGCCCCCAGGGTGCCTTCGGCCAGACACCGCCGGAGATCGTCGGCCGTGCGCACGACCTCCAGGGCGCCCTCCGCCTCGGCCTCGAGGCGAAAGAGATCGGACAGGATCGAGAGCGTCCAGGACAGCGCCTTTCTCCGATCGAGGCGAGGCGGAAGCTCCACGGTGTACCCTCCAGGCACCTCGGCCCCGTCGGGCCCGACCATGGGACGCACCACGCGCTCGTATCCCGGCGAGGGCGAGAAGATGGCGAAGAACCCAGCGCCCAGACCGCCCTCCCGCGCTCGTGGCAGGTCGATGTGGCCGTGCTCGCTCCGCCCGAGAAAGGTGCGCTCCTCGTCGCCGCCCCGGCCCTCCCGGATGTGCGTGAGGGTGTCGTTGTGGCCGTCCAGAACGGGGATGCGTCGGATCGCCATCGCTCATGCCCTCCCGGTGAGTCCGCCGAGGGGCACGATGGTGCCCATCCCCCGAGCGCGTGCCTGTTCCAGGGCGTGCTGCGCGGCAGCCAGATCCTCGACGGCGAGGCCGAGCGACTTGAAGAGCGTCACCTCCTCGTCGGACCTGCGTCCCGCGAGCCGGCCCAGAAGCACGTCGCCGAGCTCCCCGACGATGTGACCCACGTCGATCGCCTGCTCGGCCAGCGGGAAGAGGTAGTCGCCGGCTTCGGTGACCGTGGACTCGCGGCGGTCCACGAAGAGGCGGGAGCGCACCACCGCTTCCGTATCGAGCTCCCGCGTCGATTTCACGCTCGAGCCCACCGCGTTGACGTGCGTCCCCGGCTCGAGCCACGCTCCTCTCAGCACCGGCTCCGACGAGGAGGTGACCGTGCACACCACGTCGGCGCCGCGAACCGCTTCCTCCGCCGAAGCGACGGCCACGACCTCGACGCCGTGCCGGTCGCGCTCCCGCCGGGCGAACGCCTCGCGATGCTCCGTCGTGGAGCTGTAGACGCGCACGGTCTCGATGGGGCGGGCCAGGAGCATCGCCTGGAGATGCGTGCGCGCCTGCACCCCCGAGCCCACGAGCGCCAGCTCGGACGCGTCCTCCCTGGCCAGCGCGCGGGTCGCCACTCCGCTCACGGCGGCCGTGCGAATGGCCGTGACCTCGCTCGCGTCCAGGATTCCGACCGGCAGACCGTGCTCGGGATCGAACAGGAGCACGACGCCCTGGTGGGCGTCGTAGTCGGAGCCGTGGTTACCCGGAAAGACCGTGACGACCTTGATCCCGAGCGCTTCGGGCTCGCCCGACACACCGGGCATCATCCCCAGGATCCCCTTCCCCTCGGAGAGGCGCATGAGCGAGCGCAGCGGGTTGAGCCCTTCGCCGCGCGCCAGGGCCTGGAGGGTCTCGGCCATGAGATCCATGCACTCGTCCATGGGGAGGAGGCTGCGAACCTCGGCCTGCGTAAGGACGAGCGTGTCGGGAATCACGGGACCTCCCTCGGAGCGGGCAGACGGCGTGGGCTCCCCATCTTCGGGCACCCGACCCCTCCGCTCAAGACCCGGCGTGACACGAGGTCGAGAAACCGAACCACGCTTCGTCCCGTAGGGCCACGCGTACGGAAATCACGACCGGCCGCCGCGCACGACCCGGCGACCCGATCCGGAGGAGACGCCGAGCGGCCCCTCGCGGTGGTGCGAAGGTGGCTCGTTCCGGGGATACGCCCCGCCCGGACGGCGGAGTGAAATCGGACGGTTGAAAGAAAAGGATGGGTGGACGTGGAAGCTCTGATCTCGCAACTCCGTTACACGGTCCGGAAGCTCCTCAGGACCCCGCTGTTCACCTTCGTCGCCGTGCTGACGCTCGCGGTGGGCATCGGGAGCACGGCCGCCATCTTCGGGGTGGTGAACGGGGTCCTGCTCAAGCCCCTTCCCTTCAAGGATCCGTCCAGGCTGGTGGGCGTCTGGCACACGGCGCCGGGCCTGGGCTTTCCGCAGGTCAACCAGTCGCCGGCGCTCCACTACACCTACGCGGAGGACAACCACAGCTTCGAGGCGATCGGGATGTGGGACAACCAGACCGCCTCGGTCACCGGGCTGGACGAGCCGGAGCAGGTCCAGGCGATGATGGTCACCCACGAGACGCTCCCGCTGCTCGGCGTGTCGCCCATCCTGGGAAGGACGTTCACCGCCGAGGACGACGCGCACGGCGCTCCGGAGACCGTCATGATCTCCTACGGGTATTGGCAGCGCCGTTTCGGAGGTGACCGGAACGTACTCGACCGCACCCTCACCGTGGACGGCGAGAGCCGCCAGATCATCGGCGTGCTCCCCAAGGGCCTCCAGTTCCTCCGCTACGACCCGGAGATCTACCTCCCCTTCCAGTTCGACAAGACCAAGCTCTTCGTCGGGAACTTCAGCTACCAGGCGGTCGCTCGGCTGAAGCCCGGCGTCACCATCGCGCAGGCCGACGCCGACGTGGATCGCATGATCCCCATCGCGGTCAAGCGCTTCCCCGGCGGCCTCAGCGAGGGCATGCTCAAGCAAGCCAAGCTCGCCGCGAGCCTCCACCCCCTGAAGCAGGACGTCGTGGGTGACACCGGCAACGTCCTCTGGGTGCTCCTGGGCACCGTGGGCATCATCCTGCTCATCGCCTGCGCCAACGTCGCGAACCTCTTCCTGGTGCGCGCGGAAAGTCGCCAGCAGGAGGTCGCGATCCGCACGGCCATGGGCGCCGACCGACCGCGCCTCGTGCGGCAGCTCCTGGGCGAGAGCCTCGTCCTGGGGCTCCTGGGCGGCTTGCTCGGCCTCGTCCTGGCCTGGGCCGGTCTGAAGCTCCTCGTCGCGCTCGGGCCCGAGTCGCTTCCCAGGCTCCAGGACATCGGCGTCGACGCCCACGTGCTGGCCTTCACGTTCGTGGTCTCGATCTTCGCGGGTGCGCTCTTCGGCTTCTTCCCGGCACTGCGTTACGCCAGCCCGAACCTCGTGAGCGCGCTCAAGGAGTCCGGCCGTGGGGGCGACGCCGGCAAGGAGCGCCACCTCGCGCGCAACGTCCTGGTGGTGGCGCAGATGGCGCTCGCGCTGGTGCTCCTGACCGGATCGGGACTCATGATCCGCAGCTTCCAGGCGCTCCGGCACGTGAACCCCGGGTTCCAGGCACCCGACCAGGTGCTCACGTTCCGCGTCGGCATCCCCGAGGCCGAGGTGAAGGACCCGGGCCAGGTGCTGCTCACCTACGAGCAGATCCTCGACCGGATCCGGGCCGTGCCGGGCGTGGCGGCGGCCGCCATGAGCTCGTCGGTCACGATGGACGGGTGGGACAGCAACGACGGCCTGGAGGTCGAGGACCATCCGCTCGAGGCGGATCAGATTCCACCCATCCGCCGCTACAAGTGGATCGGCGGCAAGTATCCGGAGACGATGGGCAACACGATCGTGGCGGGACGCACGATCACGCGAGCGGACATCGAGGATCATGCGCGCGTCGCGATGGTCACCGAGGACCTGGCGCGCGACGAATGGGGCAGCCCGTCGGCCGCCCTCGGCAAGCACATCCGTACGTTCGGGGCCGCGGATTTCCCCTCGGGCCCGTGGTTCCGGGTCGTGGGCGTCGTCGGAGAGATCAGGGACGAAGGCGTGGGGAAGGATCCGGTGAAGACCGTGTACTGGCCTCAGGTGGTGGAGCACTTCTGGGGCGACTCGGTGTTCACGCCGCGCTCCATGGCCTTCGCGGTGCGGGCCTCTTCGACCAACCCTTCCGCGCTGCTCCCGCAGATGCGAAAAGCGGTCTGGGCGGTGAACCCGAATCTTCCCGTGGCTCGCGTCCGCACGCTCGCCCAGCTCGTGTCGGGAAGCATGGCGCAGACGTCGTTCACGCTCATCATGCTCGCGATCGCCGCCGCGGTGGCGCTCTTCCTCGGATCCGTGGGGATCTACGGCGTGATCTCGTACGTGGTGGCGCAGCGCACCCGGGAGATCGGCGTGCGCATGGCGCTGGGCGCCGAGCAGGTGGATGTGAGCCGCATGGTGCTCCGTGAGGCACTGGTGCTCGCGGGAGCCGGCGTCGCCATCGGCCTCGCGGCGGCGGCGGCCCTCACGAGGTTGATGGCCTCGCTCCTCTACGGCGTGAGTCCGCTGGATCCGATCACGTTCGGCCTGGTGGCGCTCGCCCTGACCGGGGTCGCGCTCGTGGCCAGCTACGTGCCGGCGAGGCGGGCCTCGCGGGTCGACCCGGTGAAGGCGTTGGCGGGGAGCTGAGGAGCTCAGCCCGGGGGGACGAGCCGGTCGAAGGTGTCCCCGGGCAGGTCGGCGAGGGACGCCACGACGACGTCGGCGTCCTCGCCGGCCCCGCCACCCACCGCCACGCTGGCCATGCCGGCGCGCCGGGCGGCCTCGATGCCCGCGCGCGCGTCCTCGACCACCACGGCGTGATCGGGCGTGGCACCCAGGCTACTCGCCGCGAGAAGGAAGACCTCCGGGTCGGGCTTGCCTTCCGTCACGTCCTCCGCGGCGACCAACGTCTCGATCAGCCCACCGAACCCGAGAGCTTCGCGCATGGCCTCCACGTTGGCTCGAGGCCCCGACGAGGCGATCGCCTGCCGCCAGCCGGCCTCGTCGAGCGCCCGCACCCACTCGGCGGCGCCGGGGAGGGGCTCCAGTCCCTCGCGCCTGACGAGCTCGCGGTAGCATTCCTCCTTGGCGTCGCCGACACGCTGGATGTCCCGCGCGTCGGCGTCCGGCCCCAGCCACCTGGAGAGGATCTCCTCGTTGCGCTGGCCGAAGGTGGCCAGGAACTGCTCGTGGGTGACGTGGACGCCCTCGCGCTCCAGCGCCTCCTGCCAGGAGCGCCAGTGGAGCTCACGAGAGTCGGCGAGCGTGCCGTCGAGGTCCCAGAGGACCGCGCGGGGAAAGCCTGTCACGTCCTCACCCCTGCCCGTAATACGCGTCCTTCCCGTGCTTGCGCAGGAAGTGCCGGTCCACCAGGTAGCGCGCCGGCCGGGCCGCGTCGGGAGCCACCGTGCGCACGGTGCACTCCATGCGCGCGACGAACTCGAGGACGGTGGCGCGTCCCACGGCGTCCTTCGCGTCGCTGCCCCAGGTGAAGGGCCCGTGGTTCGCCACGAGGACCCCCGGCACCGCCATCGGGTCGATGGCGGCCGAGCGGAACGCTTCGATGATCACGAGGCCCGTGTTCGCCTCGTAGGGGCCGTCCACCTCCTCCTGCGTCATCTCGCGGGTGACGGGCACGTCGCCGTGGAAGTAGTCGGCGTGCGTGGTTCCCATGCACCGCACGGGAAGGCGCGCCTGCGCGAGCGCCGTCGCGAACTCCGAGTGCGTGTGTACGATCCCGCCGCAGGGGAACGCCCGGTACAGCTCCAGGTGGGTCGGCGTGTCCGAGGACGGGCGAAGCGTCCCTTCGAGCACCTCTCCGGTCTCGAGCGAGACCGGAACCATGCTCTGCGGCGTGAGCTGATCGTAGGGCACGCCGCTCGGCTTGATCACGAAGAGCCCGGCTTCGCGGTCCACGCCCGACACGTTGCCGAAGGTCCCCATGACGAGACCGGCTTCCACCAGGTCGAGGTTCGCCCGCCACACCCGCTTTCTCAGCTCGTCGGATCCCGCGCTCACGATGCGTTCCCCCTCACCACCCGCTCCCGCAGGGCGAGCAGCCGCTTCATGAGCGACGGCAGATCCGCTTCGGCGTAGGGAACGTTGCCGAAGACGTCGTGCAGCTCGCGGTACATCGCATAGAGCTCGTCGTAGACGGCCCGGGCGTCCGGATCGGGCTCGAAACGCTTTTCCTTGAGCGATGTCATCTTCTCCTGCGCTTCCTCGAACCGGTCGTAGCCACCGGCGTCCGATCCGGCCGCCACGGCCGCCGAGATCGCCGATCCGAGCGCCGGCGTCTGGGGTGAGCCGGCGATGAGCATCGGCATGCCGAGCACGTCGGCGTAGATCTGCATGAACAGGTCGTTCTTCTCCGCGATGCCGCCGCAGCACACCACGCGCTCGACGGGCACGCCCCGCTCGGCGAATCGCTCCACGATGGCTCGCGCGCCGAAGGCGGTCGCCTCGATGATCGCCCGGTAGACCTCGGCCCGGCTCGTGTGGAGCGTCTGCCCGAGCAGCAGGCCGGTCAGCCGGGTGTCCACGAGAATCGTGCGGTTCCCGTTGTTCCAGTCGAGCCCGAGAAGCCCCGACTCTCCCGGGCGCAGCCTGGCCGCCTCCGTGGTCAGCTCGTCGTGCAGGCTGTCGTCACCTTCGCAGACGCCCTCCACCCACCAACGCAGGAGGTCGCCCACCGCCGACTGACCGGCCTCGATGCCGTAGTACCCGGGCATGACGGAGCCGTCCACGATCCCGCAGATCCCCGGGACCTCGCCGAGCTCGTCCGAGCTCGGAGCGATGGCGATATCGCACGTGGACGTGCCGATGATCTTGACCAGTGTGCCCTTCGTGATGCCGGCACCCACGGCCCCGTAGTGCGCGTCGAAGGCGCCGATGGCCACCGGAATCCCCTCGGGAAGGCCGAGCGTCTCCGCCCATTCCCCGCTCAGCGGGCCGGCGGGGCGGTCCGCCGCCCATGCATCCTCGTACAGACGGTCCCTCAGCTCGGCGAGCTTGGGATCGAGCCGGGCGAGGAACTCCCTGTCGGGAAGCCCGCCCCAGCCCCGCGAGTACATCGCCTTGTGGCCGGCGGCGCACATGCCGCGCGGGATATCGCCGGCACGCTCCACGCCGATCAGGACCGCGGGCACGTAGTCCGCCAGCTCGACCCAGCTCGCCGCCGCGTCGAACACGTCGGGCGCGACCTTCAGGCACTTCCACACCTTGGACCAGAACCACTCCGAGGAATACACGCCCCCGATCGGCATCAGGTACCTCGGCGCGCTCTCGGCCGCCGTCTTCGTGATCGCCGCGGCTTCCTCGGTGCTCGTGTGGTCCTTCCAGAGCCAGGCGTGCGCGGCCAGGTTCTCCTTCCACTTCGGATCGAACGCCAGCGGGGTCCCGGTCTCGTCGACGGGCAACGGCGTGGAGCCCGTCGTGTCCACACCGATGCCGACCACCCGGTCCCGCGAGAACTCGGGATTCCGCTCGGCCTCGGCCAGCGCGCCGAGCGCGGATCGCTTCAAGCCCTCGACGTAGTCGGCGGGGTTCTGGCGGGCCAGGTGGGGATTGCCGGCTTCCAGGAGGATCCCGTCGTCTCCGGAAGGATAGGGGAAGACGGAGGTCCCCAGCGTGGATCCGTCGGAGCAGTCCACGACGACGGCGCGTACCGAGTTGGTCCCGTAGTCGAGACCGAGGGTGTAGCTCTTCATGGTCGCCTCAGCGCTTTCCTGCCAGCCCGAGCCTCGTGGGCCGATGGTTTCGGATTCGGATGCGAATACGTGCGGGGAAGCGGATCGCCTCCGCCCGCTCCCGACGCGGGGTCGGAAGCTCGGGCGAAGGCGATCGGCTCCTCGGTCGAGCGGAACACGGTCCTGTCGGATTCAGCCCCTGAAGTACAAGTAGGCCGTCAGGATGACCAGGCAGATGAGAACCGAGTAGATGACGTCCTGCTTGTTCCAGCTCGAGCGCGACTCCTTCCGGTGCTCGTCGGTCACGGTTCCGAACGTGAGTCCGGAGATCCGCTCGTACGCCGGCTCCGCGGTCATGTAGCTCACCCCGACCATGACCAGGATCGAGACCAGGAAGATGAGCTCGCTGTAGTACTGGAAGTAGATGTTGTTGACGATCCAGAGGAACGAGCCGGGCGTGTAGCCACTGGCCAGGTGGCCGAGCCCGAGCGCCACCGGCGTGTCGACCGCGAGGCGGAAGGCCCCGAGCAAGAACCCGACCACGAGGGCCGAGAGGCACCCTTTGGCGTTCATCCGCTTGAAGAAGACGCCCAGGAAGAAGACCGTGAAGATCGGCGGCGCCAGGTAGCCCTGCACGCCCTGCAGGTACTCGTACAGGCCGCGCGAGCCGCGGATGACCGGGATCCACGCCAGGCCGATGAGCACCATGATCGCGGTCGCGATCCGGCCCACCCAGACCAGCTTGTGCTGCGTCGCCTGGGCGTTCCACTTCTGGTACACGTCCATCGTGAAGAGCGTCGACGAGGCGTTGAACACGCCCGCCAGGGAGCTCATGAGCGCGGCGAGCAGCCCGGCGACCACGATGCCGCGCACCCCGACAGGGAGAATGGTCTTCACCAGGAGCGGGAAGGCGGCCTGAGCCTGGGCGGTGATCACGTTGCCCTGGGCATCGACCATCACGTTGAGAGGCGCGTACTGGCCGGTCTTCGCCAGCGCCAGCGCGATCATCCCGGGAATGATGAAGATGAAGACCGGGAGGATCTTGAGCGCGCCCGCGAAGATGCCGCCCCGCCTCGCCTGTGTCTCGTTCCGGGCCGACAGGGCACGCTGCACGATGTACTGGTCCGTCACCCAGTACCACAGCCCGATGACCGGCGCGCAGATGAGCATCCCCAGCCACGGGTAGTGGCCGTTGAAGTACCACGCGATCCGATGGGGCTCGATCACCGGAGCCCACGTCCCCTCCATCCCGTGGGGAATCATGGGCTTCCAGAGGTTGAACATGTCGGAGGGAAGGGCGGCACGCAGTCCGCTCCATCCTCCGAGGGCATGCAGACCGAAGAAGGTGAGGAGCGCGGAGCCGACCACGAGGATCAACGTCTGCAGCGCCTCGGTGTAGGCGACAGCCCCCATGCCTCCGGCGACCGTGTAGATGCCGGTCAGCACGATGACGGCCACCGACCCGATCCAGAAGCTGTCCCACACGACGCCGCCGATCGTGACGTGCAGATCCGGGAACAGCGTCGCGAAGACGATACCGCCCGAGAAGATGCCGACCGCGATCTTGGTCAGGATGTAGCTTATGAGCGAGATCAGGGACAGCACCCAGCGGGCCGCCGGGGAGAACCTCCGCTCGAGGAACTCGGGCATCGTGTACACGCGAGACCGCATGTAGAACGGCACGAACACCCACGCGAGAACCAGGAGGCACCATGCCTGCAGCTCGTAGTGGGCGAACGCGACCCCGCTGGTGGCACCCGCTCCGGCCAGGCCGACCAGGTGCTCGGAGCCGATGTTCGATGCGAAGATCGAGGCTCCGACGATGAACCAGCCCAGGTTCCGGTTCGCGAGGAAGTAGTCGTCCGGGGTGTCCTTTCGTCTGATGAACACCCACCCCGCCAGACCCAGGACGACGGCGAGGTATCCGAGGATGATCAGCCAATCCAACGTGGCCATGCCTCGTCCCCTTTTTCGAAGTGAGGAAGTTCAACCCCTACCGATGCCTGCGCCGGGTCGCCCGGTATGGAACGGTCCGGAAGTGTAGACGGGGCGCAGCCGACCTGCAAGTAGACCGATCCGGCGCTTCGCGTCATGATGTGAACGCTAACAGCCGGACCCCGGCTTCCTTCCCGGAGGGGGCGGCCGTGGCCGCCCCCTCCGGGCGAGAGCGCTCGCCGGGTCACTGCGAGACCTGGTACGTGGCGGTGGCCGTCTTCGACGGGTCGCTCTCCGACGTGGCCGTGAGCGTGAGGGTCGCCGACGGTGCCGCACCCGTCTCGTGCGTGAAGAAGACCGTCACCGGCTGGGTCTCGCCGAACTTCACCGCCGCCAGGGAATTGAGGAGCTCTCCGGACCAGCCTTCTCCATCTACGGAGACCGAGAGACGGTAGACGTCCGAGGTCAGGTAGGCATTGACGTCACGCGGATGGAGCCCCGGATCCGTGGGGGTCGCCGAACCCGTGTTGGTCAGCGTGAACGCGGCCCTGCCCGAGCTCGACTCGGTCGGCGCCTCGAGGCCGACGCCCCGTGTCTGCGGCCCCGACCCGTCCAGCGAGCGGACCGCCAGCCTGTAAAGCAGGATGCCCTGCTGATCCTCGTGCATGTCGATCACGTAGAAATGCAGGCGGTTCGGCGTGTCCTCCCACTCGTACTGGCTGCCCGATCTCGTGCCCGCATGGAAGAGCGCGTCGTTCAGCTGCCGGTAGTCGGCGATCGTGCGCATGACCTTCTCGCCGTTCGGCTTCACGTAGTCGACCTCGTTGATGTCCTCCGGATTCGCGTCGATCACCCAGATGAAGCTGTTGAAGGCGTTCGGGCCCCCGTTCCTGCCGCGCATGCTGTCCTTGTTCTTCGCGATGAGCACGCCGTTGTCCGGGGTGTAGGAGTCGTAGCCGATGCGCTGCACCACCTCGACCGAATAGAAGTTGTAGTTCGGCGTTCCGGCCGAGAGGGGATTCGTCGCCGGGTCGTCGGGGGGCGTGCGGTCCTGCGGGTCCGCGCCGTCCAGCCGGACCGTGATGCCCGCGAACGTGCCCGGAAGCGGGTCGACGGCGCGGGCCGTCACGTCGGCGACCGCGAGCCCGGACCGGGCGAGGCCGTCCCGGTTGAGCGTGAGGAGCTGGTCCTCGGTGATGAACTCGTTCTCCAGCCGGTTCCGGATCATGAGGCCGGCCGGCATCGCCGCGCCTTCGGTGGGCGGCACCACCCAGCGGCGGTGCGGGCCGCCCGGGCCGTTGAACGAGCCCCGGTCCATCATGTCCCACGGGCCGGCGGCCACGCGCCGGTACGGCTCGACGTACGGATTGTTGTTGAGGTCCGGGATCCGGAACGCGTGATGGCCGAGCTCGTGGGTGATCGTGCCGGAGCTCTCCCCCTGCCGGATCGACGACAGGCCCCAGAGCTGGGCGCCCGCCAGCCAGCTCGTCCAGTCGACATATCGGGTCACCACCCAGCGCGGCTTGTCGGGGTTGGGATTTCCCCATTCGGCCGGAATGTCGTCCTTGGAGTTGAACTTCATCTCGCCGAACTCCTGCCACACGCCGGTCTCGTCGTAGCCCGCGTAGATGCGCAGCACGGCGTCGTAGTTGTCCGGCGACTCACCGGTGTCGGCCGCCCACAGCGAGTCCGTCTCGTGCTCCAGGGGCAGGCGTCCGGCGACGTGGCTTCCGTCCGGAGTGGCGTCGTTCTGGCCCCATTCGGCCAGCCCGTAGCGCCAGAAAGGCTGCGACAGCCTGTAGGGGCCGAACGGCTTCAACTCGGTGATGCCGAACTTCCCGCGCGATTGCTCCATCCAGTAGCCGTTGATGGTGTGCCCGTGGTTCACGTCGCTCGGCTTGAGGAAGAAGTCGGCGTAGAACTGCGGCACGTCGTCGCGCGAGATCGGATCGATCTGCGGGTTGCCGAACGGATCCGAGTGCTTGGGCTGCGTGATCACGAACGGCTCGTCGGGAAAGTCCACCGCCACGAGCGCCATCCTGAACTTCCGCTCGGGCACGAGCGACGGATCCGCCCAGTCGCGGCCGGGAATGGGATGATAGTCGGCCACGGTCATCGAATCCTGGTCCTGGACCATCTGCGGATCGATCGGACCGGGCAGCGCGCTCTCTTGCCCGGCCTGACCGCACGCGAGCGTGAGCAGCGCGGCCGTGAGCGCCAGGAAGGAGACCGCGCCGACTCCGGGCGCTGAGCCGGAGCGTCGTTCGCCGCCGGAAGCGTATGGCTTCATGGGAATGCCTCGTGGTTGGGTTCTCACTCGCCCGGGCTGGGGAGGCAGTCCCGGCCTTCTTCGCCTCGGTCCATCTCGATCTCGGCCATCCCGACCGCACGGAGCGTTCCGTTCGGCTCGGTCAGGCCACCTGCTAAGGGAGCTCGCGAGCTGCGTGTGGTCGTCGGCGGCCTGGCGCCTCCGTTTTGTCAGCCCCTGGGCAGCACGACCGGGGGTTTCACGACCGCCTTCACCGTCTGAGAGGTCCCACCAGCCTCGAGCGTCACCGTGTAGGTGCCGGGATCGACCGCCGGCGCCCGCCGGAAGCGGAAGCCGCCGCGACCGCCCCCGCCGCCCGCGCGTGCTCTGTGCAGATCCCACACGATCCGGTGGATCCCCGCCCCGGACGGCACCGAAAGCGTACGCACCTCCGCCCCCGACGCGTCCTTGATCGTGAGCGTCAGCGCCTCACCGCCCGCGTCCCGGCGATAGACGTCGATCAGCACGCCGTTGGGCTCGTTCGGCGTCCGCACCTGACGGTCGCCGAAGAGACGGTAGTTGCCCCAACCGCTCTCCACCCGCAGCCCCTTGGCCTCGGGGGTGAACAGGTGCACCGGCTCGGCCAGCACGGCGGGCGTGAGCTGCTCGAGCGGTGTGATGTCGGTCACCCAGATTCCGCGGCCGAACGTGCCGACGACCAGGTCGTGCTCGCGCGCATGGATCTCGATGTCCTTCACCGGCAGCACGGGCATGTTGCTCTTCATCCGCACCCAGTGCTCGCCGGCGTCCATGCTCGCGAACAGGCCACGGTCGGTGCCCAGGAACACGAGCGACGCATTGTGCGGATCCTCGGCGATGGCATTGGCCGGGGCCTCCGGCAGCGTCGCCGCGAGCGAGCGCCAACTCCCCCCGAAGTCGTCCGTGCGGAACACGTAGGTGCCGAAGTTGTCGCGATGATAGCCGGTGATGGTCACGTACGCCCTTCCCGCCACGAGCGAGGACGGGAGCACCCGCGTGACCCAGTAGCCCCGTGGCGCTCCGGCCGAGACGAGGGCATCCGTGACGTCGGTCCAGTGTGCACCGTCGTCGCGCGTGACCTGGACGTTGCCGTCGTCGGTACCGGCCCAGATCACGCCCTTCGTGACGGGGGACTCCGCCACCGTCGTGATCGTGCAGTACTGGATGTTGCCCTCGCCGTTCTCCTTCGAGGCATCGTCGGTGGTCAGGTCGGGGCTGATCTCCGCCCACGTGTCGCCCCGGTCGTGCGAGCGCAGGACGACCTGTGCGGCCGTGTACACGGTCGCCGGATCATGGGGCGAGAGCACGATGGGCGTCGTCCAGGTGTAGCGATACCGGGGCTGGCCTTCGGGGCGGGGCGGAGGCTGGATGCCCGTCATCGTCGCCTCCTTCTGGTCCACGCGCACGTGCCCACCGAACTGGAGCGTGTTGTAGACCCAGCGACTGTCGGTCGGATCGACCGCCTGGTACATCCCGTCGCCCGTTCCCACGGTGACCCAGCTCTCGATGCCGCTCACGATGCCCGAGAAGCCGTTGATGGGCCCCTTCCAAGACTCGTGGTCCTGCTCTCCCACGTAGATGTGGTACGGGTCCTCGTTGTC
>CAZVYM010000010.1:0-12156 GCA_964630935.1 uncultured Gemmatimonadaceae bacterium
CGGTCATCAATCCCTTCGATTTCTTCATCGAAGAGTATGCGGAGCATTTCCCGTTTGCTTACGACGCGCAAGTACGCAAGGAGCTCGGCCCCTATTTGGAAATCGTAGAAAATGGCCCGCTTCTGCTCGACTGGCTGGCGAATGTCAGCCGGGAACGCTGCGCCACCGTGGATTTCCTGGTGCACCTCAATCAAAGCCTGCAGCGCGACATCGGCTACAACATCCGCCTCGGCTCACCGAGCATCGACCCGGAGCGTGTGCGGGCCGCGGCCGAGCGCATCGGCGCCGCGCCGTTCATCGAGCGTCTGCCCAGGGGCTACGACCAGGAGCTCGGAGAGCGGGGTGCCACGCTCTCGGTGGGAGAGCGCCAGCTCGTGAGCTTCGCCCGTGCGCTCGCGTTCGATCCCGAGATTCTCATCCTGGACGAAGCCACGAGCTCGGTGGACTCCGAGCTCGAGGAACACATCGAGCAGGCCACCGACGAGCTCCTCATGGGACGGACCTCGCTGGTGATCGCGCACCGCCTGTCGACCGTCCAGAACGCCGACCGCATCCTCGTGCTCCATCACGGGAAGCTGCGCGAGGAAGGGACGCACGAGGAGCTTCTGAAGAAGGACGGGCTGTACGCCCGCCTGCACGAGCTCCAGTTCGCCTCCGCAGCGGGAAGCGCCGAGGCCGTCTAGAAGCGTCACCGAGGGCGGGACGGAAGCAGGAGAACCGCACCCACCGTCCAGAAGTGTCGGCAGCGCCCGGAAGCGCGTCGGCGCCTAGAAGCGCCGATAACTCCGAGAGCTCGGTCGCCGATAGCGCAGGGTGTCCGCAACCGAGGCGGATGCCGTGGTATCCACCCGGGCCGTGTCCGCGCCCAGCACCGCACTATCCGCGCCCACGAGCGTGCTGTCGGTCGCTACGGTCGCGCTGTCGGCCCCCATGGAAGCTGCGCCCGCCCGAACGGTGTCGGTCGAGACCGCCGTGTCGGCCGCACGGGCGGCAGCGGCCGCCGAGTCCGCCCGCGCCTCCTCCTGCGCGAGAGCCGCGAATCTCTTCGAGACCGGAACGACCCTCCCGTCGACGAGAATGCCCGGCTCGGTCTCGAAGCCGCCGACGGGCTGCAGCGCCGACTCCGTGTAGTGACTCGAGGGATTCCAGAGGATCCAGCTGTGGATGCCCGCGTCGTACGTGGCCTGGATCTCGGCCCGCACCTCGGCCGATCCGTACGGCGGCTTACCCAACGTGAAGTCCTGGAGCCAGGGCCGGGTCGCACCGGCCCCCTTCACTTCCGCCGACTGGCGCAGCGCGTCCGTCAGCGCATGGTGCACGACCTCGTACGGGTACGCATTGGGCGTCTCGAAGCCGAAGCTCCCTTCCCAGTAGTGGGAGGGGTAGACCATGGGCATCGCCACGTCCACCGCGTCGATGAACGACTTCCACACCTGGCCGATCCCGACGTCGCGCGACGCCGATGCGGTCACGCCGAACACGTCCGCCGTGACGCGCACGCCCTTCTTGGCCAGCTCCTTCCGGGAGTACTCGAGGAAATCGCGAATGGCCAGCGGCTTCGAGAGGCCGGCGCTGTCCGGAAAGACGGCACGGGCCAGGTCCGACTTGGGCGCGTCCGGGAAGCGCACGTAGTCCCACTGGATCTCGGGGAAGCCGTAGGAAGCCACCTCCTCCGCGAGGGCCACGTGGTACTTCCATACGTCCTTGTCGAAGAGGTTCAGCCAGACGATCCCCTTGTCGTCGACCCAGACACCGCCCGCCGTGTCCTGCACGGCGAGATCCGGCCGATACTTGACCAGGATCGGGTCCTTGATGACCACGATCCGCGCGATGGGGTAGATGCCCGCCCGCTTGAGCTTCACCAGGAGGCCGCGCAGATCGTGGATCCTCACCTCACCGTCGGCGCCCGCGGCGACGGCCAGCGGCACCTTGGTGGGATGGCTCACGTAGCCGGTGGCGTCCTTGATGTCGATGACGAAGGTGTTGATCTCGGTGCGCCGGGCCAGCGCGAGCAGCGTGTCGAGCCGGCGAGCCGAGCCCGCCACCCAGGCGTTCAGGTAGAGCCCGCGGACGTGCTCGGGCTGCTCGAAGTGGAGGGGCGCGCGGGACGCCTCGGCCTCTCCCCCGGACGGGGACGTTGCCGGCGGGTCGGGCCGCGGCGTCGCCTCCCGAGGCGTGGACGTCGGTTGCTCGGGCGACGGTCCGGAGGCGTCGACCGAGCTTCCCGTCGCGTCCCCGCCGGCCGGCCGCGAAGGATCGGCGCTCCCACCCCGCTCCGCCACGGGGCGGGACGAGGGCTTCGACGCAGTGGACGAATCGGCCGGGGCGGCCCGGCCCGCGTGCGCGGCCGAGTCCGAGCGCGATCGGTCGAACGCCGAAGGGCCTGCCTTGCACCCGGCCACCAGCAGGGCCGCGAGCAGCGGCAACACGAGCCTCGAAAGGGAATGTCTCACCCGGCTCCTGGAGCTACGAGTTGGACGTGGGGACCGCCAGGGATCGTCGAAGTGATGATTTCAACCACTAATAGGCCTGGAGGCTCGGGTCCACCTCTTCGCGCCACGCCAACACGCCGCCCTTGAGGTTGAAGACCTTGGCGTAGCCACGCTGGAGCATGAGCGTCACGGCCCATGCGCTGCGGTTCCCCGAGCGGCAGTAGATGACGATCTCTCCGTCGCGCGGGAGCTCGCCCATCCGCGCCATGAGCTCTCCGATGGGCATGCGGATCTGGCCGTTCTGCGGAAGATCCGCGATGCGACGCTCGAAGTGCTCGCGCACGTCCACAAGGAGCGGCGCGTCTCCCTCGTCCATTCGGTTCTTGAGCTCGGTGGCCGTGATTTCCGGCACGTCGGCGGGCAGGTTCATCTCGGGCGGGGTCCGTCGTCTCGATCCAGCAGTTCGCTCAGAAGCTCCGCGGTCCGCGCGGCAGCCCCGAGGTGGGCGCCAATATAGCCAAAGGCCCGACCGGCCGCGTAGTCCAGCCGCTCTCGGTCGACGAGCCAGCCACCGAGCACGTCCGCGAGCGCGCGGGCGTCGCCGGCCTCCCTCGCGCCCCCTCCGGAGAGGAGATCCCCGGCCGCGCGCGCATTGGTGTGGAGAGGCCCGAAGCTGACCGGAATCCCCGCCGCCGCGGGCTCGAGCACCGAGTGGAGCCCGGCACGGTGGAATCCTCCTCCCACGTACGCCATCGTCCCCACCGTGTAGAGCTGCGCGAGCACCCCCACGCGATCCACCAGGACCGCATCGACGTCCCTCACCGATCCGGTACGCTCGACGTCCGAGAGCGCGGCCGTGCGCCATCCTCCTTCCGAGAGCTTCGCCCTCAAGCTCGCCACGTAGTCCTCTTCGGGCTCGTGGGGCGCGAGCACCACGCGCAGCTCCGGCGCGCGTCGACGCGTCTCCGTCAACGCGGGCAGGAGCACGGCGTCGTCCGCCGGCCAGGTGGAGCCGGCGACGACCGTCGGGCGGGGGTCGGCGTGGAACGGCGCGAGCCAGGGCGCGCCGGGGTCGGCCGCCCGGGCGCGCGTCGCCGCCGAATCCACGCCGGGATCGCCCGTGACCGTGACGCGCTCGGCCGGCACGCCCAACGTCACGAAGCGGGCCCCGTCCTCCTGGGCGATCGCCGCCACGCGCTCCAGCGAGCTCCAGGTCGGACGCAGGAAGTCTCGCGCGGGCCACCGGAGACGCCCCGCCTCGGCGGCGAGCGTGCCGCCGACCAGCACGGACGGCACCCCTCTGCGCACGGCCTCTTCGACCAGCACCGGCCACACCTCCGTCTTCGCGAAGACGACCGCGTCGGGTCGAACGGCCTCCAGCACCCGCCCCATCGGAGCCCGCAGGTCCCACGGGAGGTAGCCGCTCACGTCCGCCGGCATGTCCCGCGCCAGACGCTCCGCGGAGGGCGAGAAGTGCGTGAAGACCACCTGAAGGTCCGCACGGCGTGCCTTCAGCGCCTCGAGCACGGCGCGGGCCTGGAGCCCCTCCCCAACCGACGGCGCGTGGAGCCAGATCGCGGGGCGTGCCGGATCGCGCTCCGAGGCTCCCCAGCGCGCGAGGACCTCGTGGGCGTCACGTCGGCCCCGCAGGCCCCGGGAGATCTTCGACTCGCCACGAGCCAGGACGGGCGCGAGCGAGCGGGCCGCCTCCTGCACGATCCGGTACAAGGTGTCGGTAGGACGCATGGCCGCACGATAGAGCAAGGCACGGGCGGAGTACAGCCCGGTCGGGGTGGCCCGGGCATGGAGCCCCGGGGCCCGCCGAGGGTACGCTCTTGGAAGCCGGGGGTGGGAGCTCCCGGCCCGGGGACGTGCCGCGTCGATGCGCTCGCCCTCGAGGATAAGGGGCGGTCGCCTCGACGGCGGCGTCCTGCACGCTCATTCCGGTACGCACGTCATGTCCTTTCAGATCACCGTCCGCTACGGCGCCCGCTACCAGCGCTACCACACGTACGTCGTCGACGCGGACGATGCCCGCGAGGGGCTTCGGGCCGCGGCCGACGCCATGCCGGAAGAGATCGTCGCGGAGGCGGATCTGGTCGAGCTGCGCGTCTCGGTCGACCCGGACGAGCGCAGGTACGTGGAATGAGCGGCGGCGCACCCGGGGACTCGCCTCGAGAACGCCCCCGCCGACTTCGCCTCCGGATTGTCGTGCGAATCGCCCTGGCGCTGGTCGCCGTCGGCCTGGCGGTAGGCGTCTGGGCCTGCTCCCCCCTGTACGTGATCAAAGCGGGCATCGCCGAGGCGAAGATCCTGCACGCGCGCCGACCCATCACCCAGGTGCTCCTGGACTCCACCACCGACGCCGACACCCGCGGCAAGCTGGCCTTCGTGCTGGAGGCCAGGCGCTTCGCCGCGGACGACCTCGGCATGAACCCCGGGGACGCCTACACGACCTACACGAAGCTCGAGCACGACACGTTGGCGCTCGTGCTGTCCGCGGCCTACAAAGACCGACTGGTTCCCAAGACCTGGTGGTTCCCCATCGTCGGACGCGTTCCGTACAAGGGCTTCTTCAGCGAAGAGGATGCCAAGGAGGCCCAGGCGAATCTGGACGCCGAGGGCTTCGATACGTACCTGAGGCCCACGTCGGCCTTCAGCACCCTCGGATGGTTCAACGACCCCCTCCTCTCCACCGTGCTCCGCTCCGACGCGGTGGACGTCGTGGAGACCGTGCTCCACGAGCTGGCCCACCGCTACCTGTTCGTTTCCGGTCACGTTCGGTTCAACGAGAGCTACGCCATGTTCGTGGGCCGTGTGGGCGCCGCCGACTTTTTCTGCACGCGCCGGGGCGGGGGCCCGGACACGGTGAAATGCCTTCGTGCGCAGGCGCGCTGGAGGGACTACGAGCGCTTCAGCGTCTTCGTGGACGGACTGGTCTCGCAGCTGGACAGCGTCTACGACGACTCGACGCTCACGTCGCAGCAGAAGATCGAGCAGCGACAGGGAGTCTTCTCCCGGGCGCTCGAGCACTTCGACAAGGACGTGCAGCCGACGTTCGAGGCGTATTCGTTCAGCGGATTCCGTGACACGCCACTGAACAACGCGACGCTGCTCGCGCGCATCCGTTACTTCCATCGCCTGCCCGACTTCCAGGCCCTCCTGGACCAGCACCACGGAGACCTGCGGGCCACGCTCCAAGATCTCCACGAGCGCGTGCCGAAGCTTAAGGATCCCTTCGACGCGTTGCCGAGGTCGAACGCCACGAAGGACCTGGGGATCACCCCGACGGCCGCGCCGGCGCCGGGCGCGCCGAGATAGAAGGCGCAACGGACCGGCCTCCTCCCGCCGACGCTACGAGGCACGCGGACGCCGGTGACCTGCCGCCCCTCGCCGGACGGCGAGCGTCCGCGCCCACGAACCCTTGGGAGAAGCCCCTCGCGCCTGTAGCTTTGCAGGTTCCCAGGGAGGCTATTCGGACGCCATGGACAACGAACACAAAGACGGCTACTCGCCTTCGGACGTCGAAGGCAAATGGCAGCGCGCATGGGACGAGCGGGGCACGAATCGCTTCACGCGTGAAGAGCTCGAGACCGCCGGCGATCCCTTCTACAACCTGATGATGTTTCCCTACCCGTCGGCCGAGGGGCTCCACGTGGGAAACATCTACGCGTTCACGGGTGCCGACGTGCACGGCCGCTACCAGCGACTGCGCGGGAGGCGCGTGTTCGAGCCGATCGGCTTCGACGCCTTCGGGATCCACTCGGAGAACTTCGCGCTCAAGATGGGCGTCCATCCCATGGACCTCATCCCGTCCAACGTGGCCAACTTCACGCGGCAGCTGAAGCGCATCGGCGGGATGTTCGACTGGGACCATACGGTCGATACCACCGATCCGGCCTACTACATGTGGACCCAGTGGATCTTCCTGCAGCTCTTCAAGGCCGGACTGGCCGAGCGCAAGGAGGCTCCGGTCAATTGGTGCCCCTCGTGCAAGACCGTCCTGGCGAACGAGCAGGTCATCGCGGGCGCGTGCGAGCGGTGCGGGACGGCCGTGGAGCAGCGGCGCATCGCCCAGTGGTTCTTCAAGATCACGCAGTACGCCCAGCGCCTTCTCGACAATCTCGAAGGGCTGGACTGGTCGGAGACCACCCGCAAGGCCCAGGGCAACTGGATCGGCCGGAGCGAGGGCGCCGAGCTGCGCTTTCCGATCCTCGATGCCGAGGGTGCCGATACCGGCCGCACGATCGACGTCTTCACCACCCGGCCGGACACCGTGTTCGGCGCGACCTACATGGTGCTGGCGCCCGAGCACCCGCTCGTGTCCGAGCTCACGCGTCCCGAACGGGCCGAGGCCGTCTCCGTCTACCAGGCCGAGGCGGCGCGCAAGGACCTGGTGGCCCGCCAGAAGGTGGACAAGACCAAGACGGGCGTCGCCACGGGGGGCTACTGCCGCAATCCGGCCACGGGAGAGCCCATTCCCGTGTGGGTCGCCGACTACGTGCTCATGGAGTACGGCACCGGGGCGATCATGGCCGTGCCGGGACACGACGAGCGCGACTTCGAGTTCGCCACGGAGCTCGGCCTGCCGATCGTTCGGGTCGTGGCCGGCCCGGGCGACGACGCCGACACGCCCCTGCCCGAAGCGTACGTGGGAGAGGGCTCTCTGGTGAACTCCGGCCCGTTCGACGGAAGGGACGCACGCACCGCCATCCGTGAGATCACGGAGTGGCTCGGCGAGCGCGACCTCGGCGAGGTGCGCGTCAACTATCGCCTGCACGACTGGTGCATCTCCCGCCAGCGTTACTGGGGCCCGCCGATCCCCATCGTCCATTGCGAGAAGTGCGGAGCCGTGCCCGTGCCCGAGGAGGACCTGCCCATCGTCCTGCCGCGGGTCGACGACTTCAAGCCCGACGACTCCGGTATCAGCCCGCTGGCCCGGGTCGAGTCCTGGTACCGGACGGAGTGCCCGAGCTGCGGGGCCGAGGCGCGCCGCGAGACCGACGTCTCGGACACGTTCCTCGACAGCGGCTGGTATTTCCTGCGCTATCCGTCCACGGACTTCCCGGACCGCGCGTTCGACACGGGCATCACGAAGCGTTGGCTCCCCGTGGACACCTACATCGGCGGCAACGAGCACGCCGTGCTGCACCTGATGTACTCGCGCTTCCTCACCATGGTGCTCCACGACCTGGGTCACCTCGAGTTCGAGGAACCGTTCACCCGCTTCCGGGCGCACGGTCTCATCATCTCCGAGGGGGCCAAGATGTCCAAGAGCAAGGGCAACGTGGTGGTGCCCGACCCCATCATCGAGGAGTTCGGAGCGGACACGTTCCGCACATACCTGATGTTCCTCGGTCCCTTCGAAGAGGGTGGCGACTACCGCCCGGAGGGAATCCAGGGCCCGTTCGGGTTCCTGCATCGGCTCTGGGACACCGTGACGTCGGCGACGGACGGGGAGCCCGACGGAGACGTAGAGCGTAAGCTGCACCAGACCATCCGCCAGGTGACCGACCAGATCCCGAGGCTCCAGTACAACACGGCCATCGCCGCGATGATGGAGTATCTGAACGCGGTGCGGGCCGGAGGAAGGCAGGCCGTACGAGCCGAGGTCGAGCCCCTGGTGGTCCTCGTGGCACCGTTCGCGCCGCATCTGGCCGAGGAGCTGTGGGAGCGCCTGGGCCACGAGGGCAGCGTCTTCGACGGCTGCCACTGGCCGACGTACGACAAGGAGAAGGCCCGGGACGCCGCGGTGAAGATCGCGGTGCAGGTCAACGGGAAGCTGAGGGGCACCGTGGAGGCCGAAGCCGGTGCGGAGGAGGACGTGGTCGTCGCGCTGGCCCGGGCCGAGGAGAACGTGGCCCGCTGGCTGGAAGACGCCACGGAGCGTCGTGTGATCTTCGTCAAGAACCGTCTCGTCAACTTCGTCGTGTCATGACCGAACTCGAAAAGCTCGCGATCGACGCCGTACGCGTCCTCTCCATGGACGCGGTCCAGAAGGCGAACTCGGGTCATCCGGGCACGCCGATGGCACTCGCTCCGGCGGGGTACGTCCTCTTCCATCGGCACCTGAGACACAACCCGACGAACCCCCGCTGGGCCGATCGGGACCGGTTCGTCCTCTCGTGCGGCCACGCGTCGATGCTCTTGTACTCGCTTCTCCATCTGAGCGGGTACGACGTGACGGAGGAGGATATCCGCTCGTTCCGGCAATGGGGCTCGCGCACCCCGGGCCATCCCGAGCACGGCATGACGCCGGGCGTCGAGACGACCACCGGCCCCCTGGGCCAGGGCATCGCCAACTCGGTGGGCATGGCGATGGCCGAGCGTTGGCTCGCCGACCACTTCAATCGTCCCGGCCACCAGATCGTGGACCACTGCACCTATGCGTTCTGCTCGGACGGTGACCTCATGGAGGGGATCTCCCACGAGGCGGCGGCGCTGGCCGGGCATCAGAAGCTGGGCAAGCTCGTCTGGATCTACGACGACAACCACATCACCATCGAGGGCTCCACGAGCCTCGCGATGTCCACCGACCAGGCGAAGCGCTTCGAGGGCTACGGCTGGCACGTGATCCACGTGCACGACGGAAACGACCTCGAGGCGATCGACCTGGCGCTGGCGGAGGCCAAGGCGGAGACGGAGCGGCCCACCCTCGTCGTCATGCGCACCACGATCGCCTACGGCAGCCCGAACAAGGCCGGCACGGCCGGTGCGCACGGCTCCCCGCTGGGCCAGGAAGAGATCGACCTGACCAAGAAGGCTCTCGGCTATCCGTCCGAGGAGCCCTTCTTCGTCGACGAGCGCGCGCGTGCCCACTGGCTGGAGTCCCAGCGCAAGGGAGAGCGGCTCGAGGAGGCATGGCAGGCGCGCTTCGCCGTCTACGCCACGGAGCACCCGGAGCTGGCGGAGCGTTTCCAGGCGGTCATGGCGGGCGAGCTTCCGGCCGCATGGGACGCGCACGTCCCGGATCTGGTCGACGTGGAAAAGGCCGACGCCACCAGGAACTGGTCGGGCAAGGTCATCCAGGGGCTCGCTCAGGGCATGTTCAATCTCGTCGGCGGCTCGGCGGACCTCTCCCCCTCCAACAAGACCGACATCGGCGGCGCCGAGGGCATGCTCCCGGCGACGCCGGGGGGACGGGTCATGCACTTCGGGATTCGGGAGCACGCGATGGGCGCGGTCATGAACGGGATGTCGCTCCACGGCGGATTGCGACCCTTCGGCGGCACGTTCCTCATCTTTTCGGATTACATGCGGCCTGCCATCCGCCTCGCGTCGCTCATGGAGCTGCCGATCACGTACGTGTTCACGCACGACTCGATCGGCCTCGGCGAAGACGGCCCCACCCACCAGCCCGTCGAGCAGCTGTCGGCTCTGCGCGCGATCCCGGACCTGCAGGATCTGCGACCGGCCGACTCGGCCGAGACGGCCGTCGCGTGGAAGGTGGCGATCGAGCGAATGGGCGGTCCTTCATTCCTGGCATTGAGTCGCCAGAAGGTCCCGGTGCTCGACCGTCGGACGCTCGCGTCGGCCGAAGGCCTGCGGCGAGGGGGCTACGTGCTCGCGGAGGCGAGCGATGGCAGCCCGTCGGTCATCCTGATCGCCAGCGGCACCGAGGTCGGTCTGGCGCTCGAGGCGCGAGAGCGTCTCGAGGGTGAGGGCGTGCCGACACGGGTGGTCAGCCTGCCCAGCTGGTTCCTCTTCGAGCACCAGGACGCGAGCTACCGGGACGAGGTGCTGCCACCCTCGGTCACGGCGAGGGTGTCCGTCGAGGCTGCCGTCACGTTCGGCTGGGAACGCTGGGTAGGGTGTGCCGGGCGCTCCATCGGGATCGATCGCTTCGGGGCGTCCGCGCCGGCCGAAGAGGTCTACGAGCACCTCGGCGTCACGGTCGAAGCCGTGGTGGACACCGCGCGGAGCCTGCTCCCGGAGTCTTGAGGCCCGGGGTCCAGAGGGTCGAATGCAGAGGGTGGAGATCCGGACCGGGTAGGGTCGGCCGGCCGCTTCGTTCCTTCGAGGCGAGCGACGGTCCACTCCGTGCGTCGGCGATGCATGCCCGCCGGGGAGGTCTTGCCTGGAGAGGCTCTCAGGCGGCTCGGTGCCGAAGGGCCAGAGGGAGAGGTGGCACCCGCGTGACGGACTGCCGCCGTCGCCGGCGGCGCACGACCGAACGCTCGTACTTGGTCTCGGCACGGCAACCGGCCCGACGCGCCCACGCTTTCCATGACGCACCGTGCCCCCTGTTGCCGTCGAGCAGGTAGTCGGCGACGTGGGCCATTTCGTGCAGGAGCGTGTCGATCCTCTCCGGGCCGTTGCCCTCCAGCATGAGATCGACGTTGAGGGCGAGCTCCACGACGTAGCGTCCGCGCTTGCGGTCGTAGCCGGGAATCATGTGTCCGAGGGACGACGACATCCGGTTGCTCAGACGCACGGGCACGCGCTTCGGCAGAAGCCCGTCGAACCGGGTCTCGTTGAAGTACTGGTAGAGCGCCCTCAGATAGGTCCGTTGGTGGGGCGTCCCGCAGCAGGGGGTCACCTCGGACTCGTCGGAGCACTGGGAAGCGGCGGCCCGCCGCCGCTGGGCGTGGACCTTGCGCACGGCTTCGAGGACGGGCTCGAGTCCGGGCCAGTCGCGCACGGACCGGGCCGCTTCTCTGAATGCCTCGGTCTGGCGGCCCCGAGCACGGACGATCACCGCGAACGCATCCAGCAACGAGGACGGAGCCCTACGATAGGCCACGTGCAGGTTGAGAACCGTGGCGTCCTGGGTCAGCGACCAGATCGTGCTCCGGTTGGCCCGGAACGTGACCCTCTTCAATCGTCCCGCTCCGCGACGGCGAAGCTCCCGCAGAAACTCCTCGTTCGATCGCGCGCGCATGCCCTCCTCGGAACGTCGATCGGTCCACGCCACCTCTTCCGGATCGATCTATGATGGCGAGAGCGAGCCCTTCGCGCATCCCCCTCGCCCGGGTCCACCGCACTCCCACGTCCGGCTCCGGTGATGTCCTCCCCCGTATCTCGTGGCGCCTAAGACCGAGCACCACGATATGCTGTGCTGGACAGGCGAGCTTACGGCTATTGCGTAACAGGAGGAAATTGCACTACATAGAAGACGTTCGCGAACTCTTGCAGTCGGTCGTACCCTGCTTCCGGAGGCGTCCCGTGGCGACCAAGAAGCCCACCACCAGGAAGGCCGCGGCGAAGAAGCCGGCGGCCAAGAAGCCCGCCGCGAAGAAGCCGGCGGCGAAAAAGGCACCAGCCAAGAAGAAGGCCGCAGCAAAGAAGCCGGCCGCCAAGAAGACGGTCACCAAGAAGCCGGCGGCGAAGAAGGCCACCGCCAAGAAGGCTCCGGCCAAGAAGGCCACCGCCAAGAAGCCGGCTGCAAAGAAGGCTCCGGCCAAGAAGAAGGCGCCCGCCAGGAAGGCTACGGCCAGGAAGGGCAAGCCGCCGACGAAGAAGGCGGCCGGTGCGAAGAAGCGCCCGAGCAAGAAAGCCGCCCCCAAGAAGGCGGCGGTGAAGAAGACGGCCAAGAAGCCCGTCGCAAAGAAGCCCGCGGCGAAGAAGCCGGCCGCCAAGAAGAAGCCGGCGGCGAAGAAGGCCACCGCAAAGAAGCCCGCGGCGAAAAAGGCTCCGGCCAAGAAGAAGGCGCCCGCCAAGAAGGCGGCAGTGAAGAAGACGGCCAAGAAGCCCGCCGCAAAGAAGCCCGCGGCGAAGAAGGCTC
>CAZVYM010000010.1:12256-43437 GCA_964630935.1 uncultured Gemmatimonadaceae bacterium
GTGAAGAAGACGGCCAAGAAGCCCGCCGCAAAGAAGCCCGCGGCGAAGAAGGCTCCCGCCAAGAAGAAAGCGCCCGCCAAGAAGCCTGCCGCGAAGAAGGCTCCGGCCAAGAAGAAGGCGCCCGCCAAGAAGACGGCCAAGAAGCCGGCGGCGAAGAAGCCCGCGGCGAAGAAGGCTCCCGCCAAGAAGAAGCCGGCCGCGAAGAAGACGACGGCCAAGAAGCCGGCCGCAAAGAAGCCCGCGGCGAAGAAGGCTCCCGCGAAGAAGCCGGCCGCGAAGAAGGCTCCGGCCAAGAAGAAGGCGCCCGCGAAGAAGAAGTAGCTCGAGCCACTCTCTTTCTTCAGGACGAAGAAGCGCCGATGCCCCGCGGGGTGTCGGCGCTTTCGCTTCGACACCCCGTTCTCGCGCCGGGGCGCGCCTGGAACGGTCCGCGGCGGCCAACCCGAGGCGGCGGGCCTTTCCGACTCGGCGCGCCTTCCTCGACTCGATGCGCCTTCCTGCCTCGGCGACCCAATTAACGTCTGCGATGGTAGAAGTATCTCACTTGTCTGGCGACCCGACCTTTCGCCTGGTCGCCGCGACTGCGTTTCGACACGAGAAGGCCATCATGCGGACCACGATTTTCGCGACCGTCCTGGGAGGAGCCATCCTCTCCCTCAGTGCCTGTGGCGGCGGCGGCCGCCTCGAGCCCGTCCCCCCGGCCTACCGCACCGGCTTCACCGGCAGGTGGCTCTTGAACCGCGACCTGACCACCAACATGGGAGCACCTGGGTCCGGAGAGGCTCGGGGGGCACCCGGCACGGAGGGAGGCGGAGGATACGGCGGCGAAGGTGGCGGCTACGGAGGACGCGGAGGCGGCTACGGTGGCAGGGGCGGCTACGGTGGCTATGGCGGCCGGGGCGGTGACGGCGACGAAGGCGGCCGACCCGGTGGGAGAGAGGGACGAGGCGGCGGACGCTTCGACCGGGTGGCCATGCGGGAGACCATGCAGCTGCTGACGCCCTCCCCGATGTTGGAGCTGGAGCTGCGAGATTCCACGGTGACCATCGAAACCGGGCGGCAGTCCGACGAGAAGCTCACGCTCCCTCTGGATGACAAGAAGGTCGAGACGGAGCTGCCCGAGAAGCACAAGCTCGACGCGCAGGCGAAGTTCGATCCCAAGGACGACGTTCTCGTCGTCCAACGTTCGGTCAGCGGGGGCGGCTCGGTCGTCGAGAAGTACACGCTGACGCCCGAGGCGGACCGCATCATCGTCGAGGTCACCTTCAAGGGCGGACCGGGCGGCAGCCGGAAGCTCAGACGTGTCTACGATCGCGAGAAGCCTGTGGCCGGCGCGCGACAAGACTGGTAGTCCCGGCGGACGCGGGGGAATCTCGAAGAGCCCCCTCCCGCGAGCCGGCGCGGCAGAAACAGGAGCAGAAACAGGAGAGGTCCCGCTTCGGAATCCACCCGGAGCGGGACCTCTCGACGTAGGCCATTCGCCGATCGCGCGTCGGGGCGTCAGGGATGCTCTTCACCCCCGCGGTCGTCGTCGTCACCGCGCCGGATGAACGGCGCGTCGCCGCCGCGACCCGCGGAGCCACTGGTGTAGGCCGATGCGGCGCCATGGGTGTAGACGAGCTGCCCACCCGAATCTCCCACGCGGAGCGCCATGACCAGGAGTACCACGGAAGCCGGCACCGCGACGGTGCGTGCGGCCTTCCCGATGCGCTTCGGGGCCACACCCGCCGCGACGATCACCAGCAGGACCAACGAGGAGATCAGTAGCGTCTCGGCCGCCTCTTCGTGATGCTCGACAGCGGCTTCGGGCACCACCGTCTCGACGGCCTCGCCCTGGTCCTGTCCCGTTTCCACCGCGGCCCAGGCGGACAGCGTGAGCCCGACGGCCATGACGAGCACGAGCGACCACGCCGAGCGGACCGAGGCTCCACGCGAGATGGTCAGGACAGCGAACGCGACGACGAACGGGATCAACACCGCCAGGACCAGTGGAAAGTGCACGACGGCGGGATGGAGCGGGTGCGGCATGGTGCCTCCTGAGCTGAAGTTCTCCCATAGCATGGACCGGACGGAGGCTGCGGGGTATCCGACAGATGTTCGAACGTGCTCCGAGAGTCCTATGACCTATCCGACGAATGTCGGAGATCCCATGACCGACGTCTCCGAAGAGGCGGTTCCTCGTCTAGGCCTCGTCGTTCCGGCCGTGTTCCTGGTGATCACCGTGGGCGCGGCCATGGACCTCGTCATGGATCGGCCCGAGCGATTCTTCACGTTCCACGTCCTGTTCGAGCTCACCCTGGCGCTTCTGAGCCTCGGGGTGGCCACGTGGCTGACGTGGGGATGGTGGCGCGCGCAGAACCGCATCCAGGCCTTGCGCGCCGCGGTGGACGAGCGCCGAGCCGAGCGGGACGCGTGGCGGGAGAGGGCGGGACGGGCGCTCGAGGGACTCGCCGAGGCGCTGGACGCCCAGTTCTCGGCCTGGGGCCTGACGCCGGCGGAACGCGAGACCGCGCTCATGCTCCTCAAGGGCTACAGCCACAAGCGCATCGGGAAGCTCACGAACCGGAGCGAGCGGACCGTCCGACAGCACGCCGTGGCGGTCTACCGGAAGGCCGGCGTCTCGAGCCGCTCCGAGCTATCCGCCTTTTTTCTCGAAGACCTGTTCCTGCCGCACGGCGAGCTGAACGGCTCGGGGAACGCGGAGCGGTCGGCACGGTAGCCGCCAGAGCTGCCCGTGCTCCCGCTCGCACGACCCGATCGATTACATTCGCCCCCATGGTCACCTTCGAGAGCACGCGCGGCGGAGCTCCCGTCTCGTTCGCCGACGCCCTCTTCCGGGGCCTCTCCCCGGACGGAGGGCTGTACATGCCCGTGGAGAGCCGACGGCTCGACCCGTCCGGGCCGCCGCCGGGGAGCGACTTCACGCGGACGGCGGAGTGGGTGGGACGGCACCTTCTCGACGGCGCCATGGACGAGGACGTGCTCACCCGCGTGGTCCGGAGCGCGCTCGATTTCCCGGTCCCCCTGGTCGAGGTCGAGGACGGCGTGTACGTCCTGGAGCTGTTCCATGGTCCCAGCCTCGCGTTCAAGGACGTGGGGGCCCGATTCATGGCGCGCGCCATGGCGGAGCTCGGGGAGCAGGGCGATGCGCATACAGTGCTCGTTGCTACGTCGGGGGATACGGGGAGCGCCGTCGCCCGCGCCTTCCACGGGCTCGACGGCTACCGCGTGGTCGTCCTCTTCCCCGCGGAGGGGATCAGCGAGCGGCAGCGACGTCAGATGACGACGCTGGGCGGCAATGTGACGGCGGTGGCCGTCGACGGCTCGTTCGACGACTGCCAACGCCTGGCCAAGGCGGCGTTCGGGGACGAGACCCTCCGTGCCCGTCACGGCCTCACGTCCGCCAACTCCATCAACGTCGGGCGTCTGATTCCCCAGACGTTCTACTACGTCCATGCCGCCGCCGAGCTGGGGTGGAGCTCCTCCGCACCGACGTTCGTCGTTCCGTCCGGCAACCTCGGCAACCTCACCGGAGGCCTTCTGGCCCATCGCCTGGGAATGCCCGCCGAGCGCTTCCTCGCGGCCAGCAACCGCAATCACCCCTTCCCCGACTTTCTGGCCTCCGGCATCTACGAGCCGCGACCCTCCGTCGCAACGATCTCCAACGCGATGGACGTCGGCGACCCCAGCAACTTCGAGCGCATCCGCGCACTCTACGCCGACGATCCGGATCGCCTCACCGAGGACGTCGCCGGCGCCTGGTGCACCGATGAGGAGACCCGGACCTGCATCGCGGAGGTGCACCGCCGGACCGGGTACGTGCTCGACCCCCACACCGCGGTGGCATACCAGGCGCTTCGGAAGGAACGGCGCCGATCGGACGGGCCCTCGGTGATCCTGGCGACGGCGCACCCCGCGAAGTTCCCCGAGGTCGTGGAGTCCGCGATCGAGCGGTCGGTCGAGGTGCCCGACACCCTCGCCGAAGCGCTGCGCGGCGCGGAGCGCTCGCTGTCGATGGCACCCACGTTGGACGCGCTGGCCGGGCTCCTATGACGAGCCCCCTGCTCCCAGGGCGTGTGCGCATACCGTGCTCCACGTCCAACCTCGGCCCTGGCTTCGACACGCTCGGCCTGGCGCTGAACCGCTACCTGCGGGCTCGCTTCGAGCCGGGCCCGGCCGGACTGCGCCTCGAGCGCGAAGGAACGCTGACCGCGCTGCACGAACGTGACGAAGACGACCTGCTGGCCAAGGCGTTCCGACGCGGCGTCGAGGGAGCCGGAGGCGCGGCGGACGGAACGCTCGTCGTTCATTCGGAGATTCCTTTGGCGCGCGGACTCGGCTCGTCGGCCGCGGCGATTCTGGCAGGCTACGATCTGGCACGCGCCGTCCTCGGCCTGTCTCCGGATCCGGACGACGCCTTCGCCACCGCGTATCGGCACGAGGGGCACGGGGACAACGCCGCACCTTGCCTCCTGGGCGGGCTGTGCGCCGTGCTACCGGGCCCCGAGGGGCCTCGGCCCTTGCCGCTCCCGCTTTCTCCCAGCGTCGGGTTCGCGTACGCTGCGCCCGCCGCCGGCATCGCGACGGCCGCGGCGCGCGAGGTCCTGCCCGAGCACGTGCGGCACGCCACCGCCGTCGAGGAGCTCGGCCATCTGACCGCCCTCCTGCGCGGTCTCGCCGTCGGAGACCCCGAGCTGATCCGCATCGGCATAGAGGACCGGCTCCACGTGCCGTATCGGCTGCCGCTCATCGGGGGCGCACCCGCTGCTCTGGCGGCCGGCTACGAGGCCGGTGCCTGGGCGGTGACGATCTCCGGGAGCGGATCGGGCCTGCTGGCCCTATGCGACACCGACCGGGCAGCGGAAGTCGCCGAGGCCATGCGCTCGGTGCTCGCGGGAGGTATCGACGATCCCGAGAGCGTGAGCTTCGCCCTGAAGCCGGACCTCGAGGGTCTCACCCGCGAGGACGTGGATCGACCTACGCGTTCCTGAGGCGGCTCCCGCTTCTCGCTCTCGCGCGGCAGGCGGGTCGAGGCCCGACACCCGCGCGCGGGCACGGCCGGCCCCGGCCGACGACGACTACGTGACCGCCGCGACCCGCTCGGCCGGCCGCTCGGACCGGCTCTCCTCGAGCACGGCCCGCACCCTCGGCATCAGGTACAGGTTGGCCACGCCTCTCCCCACCGTGAACGACGTGAACGCGGCCGTCGCCCCGACCACGCCGAGCCCCCATCCGAGTGAGAGAAAGACAAGCGCGATCGTGCTCACCTCCGTGGCGGTCGCGACGGTGATGGGACGCGTGCGGTGACCCTTCACAAGCACCGCCCGCTGAAGCGAGAGGAGCATCGACAGGGCCGGGAGTGGCAGGATCACCCTCGCCGGCACCAGCGCCACCGATTCGAGCTCGCGGCTCAGGCCCGAGATCGTGCCGAACCAGACGTGCGCCAGAGGGGTGTACGCCACCAGGCCGATGCCCGTCGCCGTGGCGATTCCCAGACCCAGCGCGAAATCCTTGAGCTCCGGGAAATGCTCGTGCCGGTCACCCATGAGCGCGATGCCCGCGTCCTGGAAGCTCAGGCCCAACGAGCGGAAGACGAACGAGAGCGCCTGGACCACCGGGAAGACGGCCAGGGAGTCCACGGGCTGAGGTGCGCGACCCATGAAGAAGGTCAGCATGGGCTGGACGGCGATGCCCATCAGAGACGTCAGCGCGAGGGGATAGTAGAAATGGACGATGCTGCGGTAGTCGAGGCCGTCCGAGCCATCCGTCGCGTCGTCCTCCGAGCGCAGCAGCTCGCGAATCGTCGAGGCCGCCATCACGCGTGCCGCCGCCGCCTCGGCACACACCCCCACGGCCAGGGCGAGCGTGCCGACCCACGCGCCGGGCATACGGAGGAACCACGCCCCCAGCACGCCGGTGCCGGCCATGGCGCCGAGACGCACCAGCGTGCCGAGCGCAACCAGCCGCGTCTTGTCGGAGCGGATGAGCACGCCCTGCAGGAAGCGTCGGTACCCGATCGCTGCCGGCCAGGGCAGGAAGAACCAGAGTGCGCCGTACGTGAGGTCGGCGACCCTCGCCGGAATCTCGATGACCGACAGCGTCAACCAGTGGTAGACCGGCGGAACGAGGATCAGGACGACGAGCATCGTCGTCCCGGCACCGAGCGCCCGCGAGAAGTTGCGCAGCCTCCGATAGCTCTTCCCGCCCTTCACCAGCGCGGTGGCGGCGCTCATCAGCATCATCACGGGCGCTTCCGTGAGAACGGCGAAGGCGAACGCCACCCCGTAGGCCGCCAGGTTGTACTTCTCGTCCGGAAGGCGAGCGATGACGGCCGCGATGAAGGGCCCCTCCACCGCCATCATGAGCCACGTGGCGGCGAGCGGGACCCAGAAGAGGAAGATCGAGCGGGTGGAGCGTCTCTCGGCGGTCGGGTTCATTGATGTCGGTGTCACACCGGGCGTGGCGTGACAGCCTGTGCGCTGTCACGTGCGCCAGGCGACCACTCGGTCACGTAGCGGAGGGTGTGCGTGGCATCGAGACGGGACGCAGGAAGATGACGAGCCGAGGCGAGAACGTCTACGGGCGCCGGCGGATCCGCTCGCGGCGGGCCTCTGACACGTCAGGGTGCCGCAAATGCCGCTTCTCGCCCATATTTCGCGGATTATGCTCCTACCGCTCCTCACCGCGCTCCAGGTCGCGGCATCGCAAACGCCGCCGCCCCGGGTCTACAACGGCCGGGCGGGAGAGACCGACATCCACGCCCCCTCGTTCGATGCCCGCGCGCAGATCGACGGCCGGCTCGACGAGGATGTCTGGAGTGGTGCGGCCGTGTTGACCGGATTCTCCGAGTACCAGCCCGTCGATCAGCGGCCCGCGCCCGATTCGACCGAAGTGCTGGTCTGGTATTCGCCGAGGGCGATCTACTTCGGCATCCGGGCCTACGAATCCCACGCACCGGTGCAGGCGACCCTCGCCGACCGGGACAAGGTCGACGCCGACGACAACGTCGAGATCCTGCTCGATACCTACAACGAGCGGAACCGCGCCTTCGTCTTCATCGTCAATCCACTCGGCGTGCAGGCCGACGGCACCAAGAGCGAGGCAGGAGGCTACATCCCCGGGTCGAACATCATGCCGGGGCAGAACGACCTGAGCTCCGACTTCCTCTGGGAGTCCAAGGGAGAGGTGACCTCCTGGGGCTATCAGGTCGAGATCCGCATCCCCTTCAGCAGCCTGCGGTATCCGCAGAGCTCCGTGCAGGACTGGGGCCTCCAGGTCCAACGGAAGGTCCAGCACAGCGGGTACGAGGAGACCTGGACCCCGGCGCTCAAGGCCTCGGCGTCGTTCATCGACCAGGAAGGTCTGATGGTGGGCATGACGGGCATGCACCACGGCCAGGTCGTGGAGCTCAACCCCGAGCTCACGAATACCGTGAGCGGTGAGCCGTGCTGCGCTCCGTCCAATCAAGGGTGGCACTACACGTCCGACCCCCAGCTCGGCGGCAACGTCCGCTGGGCGATGGGCAGCAACTTCGTGCTCAACGCGACCGTGCGGCCCGACTTCTCCCAGGTGGAGGCCGACGCGACCCAGATCGCCGCGGACGAGCGCTTCGCGCTCTTCTATCCCGAGAAGCGACCGTTCTTCGTGGAGGGTGCCGACCAGTTCAACGTCCAGAACACCCTGGTCTACACACGTGCGATCGTACGGCCCGCGGCCGCCACGAAGCTGACCGGCAAGGTCGGCCGCACGGACGTGGCCGTCCTCGCGGCGCTCGACGATCGCAGCACGACGCCGACCGGCCAGCGTCCGCTGGTCGACATCGTGCGCATCCGACGCGGCTTCGGCGGACAGTCCACCGCGGGCCTCCTCTGGAGCGAGCGGGTGGGCGGGGGCCGCGCCAACCGCGTGGCCGACGGGGACGTGCACTGGGTGTTCGGTGGGAAGTACTTCGCCGAGGGCCAGGCCGTGATGAGCGCCACCACACAAAGCGGAACGACCCGTACCGCACCCATGTGGAACGCGGCCGTGGACGGGACCGGCCGCCGCTTCGGCTTCCACTACGCGCTCCTCGGCATCGGCGACGGCTTCGCGGCGGACAACGGCTTCGTGCGCCGCACGGGCTTCGTGCAGCCGAGCATGACGAATCGCATCACCCTGTACGGTGGGCCCGGCGCGCTCGCCGAGCGGTTCAACACGTACTTCCAGAGCAGCGCCCTCTGGGGCTACGACGATTTCTTCGCCGGCCGGAGCCTCCTCGAGGACCAGCTCACGGCGCGCAGCTCCGTCACCCTGCGCGGTGGCTGGGAGATCCAGGTGTCCCCGGGCCTCGCGAGCTACGCCTTCGACCCGACCGACTACACGAGCGATTTCACCGGCACGCCCCAGGCGCCGGCTCCGTTCGTGCCCTCGTCCAGGATCACGACGTTCATGACCGGGCTGCAGCTCACGACGCCGCAGTTCTCGACCTTCTACGCGAAGGTCGGCGCGAACGTCGGCAACGACGTCGACTTCCTCGAGACGTCGCGCGTGCGGCGCGTCGACTACGACGTCAGCCTCGACGTCCGCCCGACCCAGCAGCTGAGGCTCAATGCCACCTACCGCAGCAGCCGGTTCGTGCGACGCAGTGACGGCGAGCGCACCCTGTCGACGCGCATCCCGCGACTCAAGATCGAGTACCAGATCACCAGCTCGATCTTCGTGAGGCTCGTGGCCCAGTACACCGCCGATCTGCGCGAGCCCCTGCGCGACCCGAGGACGGGACAGGTGCTCCTGATCCAGGATGCCTCGGGCGCGTACGCTCCGTCGACCCGCAGCGTCTCCAACACGCTGCGTGCCGACTGGCTCTTCTCGTACAGGCCCAATCCCGGTACGGTCGTCTTCGCCGGATACGGGAACACGATGACGGAGCCGGACGCGCTCGGGTTCGATCGGCTGCGGCGCACCGACGACGCGTTCTTCGTCAAGCTCAGCTACCTGTTCCGGCTTCTGGCGGGCCCGTCCTAGGAACGCTCACCGCGCGGATGTCGCCCCGTCAGGGTGGACGGGGCGCGCGGATGCGCAACATTCCTCCTCGCTGGGGTGTCCTAGGGGCCTGTTCGAAAGCCATATCGGGCCGCGTGGCGGCGCCGAGGCCCAAGATCTTCGTGGACCGACCAGAGATCACGGACCGGGGCCTTGCGGGCGCCGGTCGTTTTTTGTCGTGCGGGGGACAGAGAATGCGGAACGAGGAAACCCACGATCGACGTGCAGGCCGCGGCCGGCCTGCCGCCGTGAGCGTCCTGCTCGCGATGCTCTCCGTCCTGGGCACGGCCTGCATGGGTACGCCCGCAGTCGCCGGCAAGGCCGGGGCGCCGCCCTCTCCCCACGAGGCCTGGGTACCGCCGGCCGAGGCTCTGCCGGCCGCACAGGCGCCGGCGGCGACGCCGGTCGCTGCGGTCCCGGAGGATCTGGCCGAGGAGGCCCAACATCTCACGTTCACGGACGTCGTCGACCTGGCCCTGCGCAACAACCCGGCCACCCGCGCCTCCTGGCTCCAGTCACGAGCGGCCGCGGACTCGTACGGCGTGCAGCGGGCGAACCTGTTTCCTACGATCTCGGGCACGGTCAGCGCGGTCTCGAACAAGCAGGTGGCGAGCACGGTCCGCTTCGGCGGCCGACGAAATCAGGTCTCGCCGGGCCTCAACCTGTCCTGGCTCCTCTTCGACGTCGGGGGTCGCTCGGGCGCACGTGACGCCGCGAAGGAAGGACTCTTCGCCGCCGGGTTCAATCATGACGCGGTGCTGCAAAACACGGTGCTCCAGGCTGCGCAGGCCTATTTCGGATACATGGCGAGCCGAGCCCTCCTGTCGGCGCAGCAGGCGTCCGTCGCCGAGGCGCAGACCAGCCTCGAGGCCGCCCAGCACCGCCACGACGTGGGCCTGGCCACCATCGCGGACGTTTTGCAGGCCCGTACCGCGCTGTCGCAGGCACGCCTCGCGGCCGAGACCACCGCGGGAACCCTCCAGGCGGCCCGGGCTTCGCTGGCCGTGTCGATGGGTCTTCCGGCGAATCTGCCGTTCGACGTGGCGCCGCCTCCGGACTCGACTCCGGTCGGCGCGGTGTCGGAGGACGTGGACTCCCTCATCGCGCAAGCGGTCCGCAACCGGCCCGACCTCGCCGCGGCCGACGCCCGGGCTCGCCAGGCGCAGGCCTCGGCACGCGCCACCCGGTCCCAGCTGTTCCCCTCGCTGTCGCTGACCGGCAACGCGGGCAAGGTCTATTCGGACGTCGACCAGTTCACCGGCGAGAGCTACAGCCTGAGCCTTTCACTCCAGCTACCTCTGTTCAGCGGCTTTTCGCACCAGTTCGCGGCCCGAGCGGCCGAGGAGAGCGCCGAGGCCGCCCGGGCCCAGGCGCAGGGCGTGCACCAGCAGGTGATCCAGCAGGTGTTCACCTCGTACTACGGGCTGCAGACCGCCACGCAACGCGTGCACACGGCCGCCGATCTGCTCGCGAGCGCGCAGCAATCGGAGGACGTGGCGCGAGGCCGTTATCAGGAAGGGGTCGGCACGATCATCGACCTCCTCACCGCACAGAGGGCCCTAGCAGACGCCCGGGCCCAGCAGAGCCAGGCCCGATGGAGCTGGCTCCTCTCCCTGGCCCAGCTCGCTCACGATACCGGCGTCCTGGGCACCGACGGGCAGGCGAACATCGCCGTCGCCTCCGACTCCACGAGCACTCCGCGCCGGTAGGAGCAGGACCATGCGCACCGATATGATCGTTCGCTCCCACGCCCGGCTCGTCGGCGCGGCCCTCTCAAGCGTCGCCATCGTCGTCATGGCTGCCTGCGGCGGATCGTCGGGACCACCGAGTCGGCCGCCCGTTCCGGTGGCCGTGGCCCCGGTGACGGAGGGCCCCGCACCGTACGTGGTCTCGGCCGACGGCTCGGTCGAGCCGCTCCAGACCGTGTCGATCGAGTCGCAGGTCAGCGGCGTGCTCACCTCGGTGGAATTCTCCGAGGGACAGGAGGTGGAGAAGGGCGACCCGCTCTTCCACATCGATCCCCGCCCCTACCAGGCGGCGCTCAGCCAGGCGGAGGCGAACCTCGCGCGTGACGCCGCCCAGGCGGTCAACAGCCGAAAGGACGCGGAACGCTACCAGAAGCTCGCGGCCGAGGACTACGTGACGCAGTCACAGGCGGACCAGGCCGAGGCCACCGCGCGCGCACAGGCCGCCGCGGTCAAGGCGGACAGTGCCGCGGTGGAGACGGCCCGGCTCAACCTCTCCTACACGGTCATCCACGCGCCGATCTCCGGACGAACCGGAGCGCTTCTCGTGCGCGCCGGCAACCTGGTCAGGGCGAACTCCTCCACCCCGCTCGTGGTCATCAACCAGATCCACCCGATCCTGGTGCGGTTCTCCGTGCCCGGACGTGTGCTTCCTCTCGTGCAGAAGTACGGCTCGGACGAGCATCCCCTGAGCGTGTTCGTCCAACCGGTGGAGGGCGAGGCGGTCGATCCGGAGCAGGGCGTTCTGACGTTCGTGGACAACCAGGTCGACCCCCAGACCGGCACCGTGCTCCTCAAGGCGCGCTTCGACAATCGGGACCGGGCGCTCTGGCCAGGAGAATACGTGCGTGCACGACTCCAGCTCTACGTGGAGGACGCCGCCGTGCTCGCGCCCTCGGCGGCCCCCGTCACCGAGCAGAACGGGAGCTTCGTCTTCGTGGTGGACTCGGCCGGCACGGCACACCGGCGCAGCATCCAGATCGCCCGTACCCTGGACAGTCAGGTCGTCGTCTCGCAGGGGCTCCGGCCCGGCGACCGGGTCGTCACCGACGGACAGTCGAGGCTCTACGACGGGGCGTCGGTCGTCATCAAGGGTGAGGGCACGGGCACGTCGGCCGATTCCGCCGCACTGGGGGGACGCCCATGAACATCTCCGGTCTCTTCATCCGCCGGCCGGTCATGACCACGCTGGTCATGGTGGCCATCCTGATCTTCGGGATCGCGGCCTACCGGCTCTTGCCGGTCAACGACCTGCCGACGGTCGACTTCCCCACGATCTCGGTGTCGGCCTCCCTGCCGGGTGCCAACCCGGAGACGATGGCCGCCGCGGTCGCGACGCCCCTGGAGCGCCAGTTCTCCACCATCCCCGGCCTGGACAACATGACGTCGAGCAGCACGCTCGGCTCGACCAGCCTCACGCTCCAGTTCGCGCTCAGCCGCAACATCGACGGGGCGGCCCAGGACGTCCAGTCGGCCATCAGCAGCGCGCTCAGGCAGCTTCCGCAGGACATTCGCGCGCCGTCGATGCGCAAGTCGAATCCGACGGCGTTCCCGATCATCTTCTACGCGCTCACCACGAACGCGATGCCCCTCTCGGAGCTCGACGAGTACGCCGAGACGGTGCTGGCACAGCACATCTCCACCGTGTCCGGCGTGGCCGAGGTGTCGGTGTTCGGAGCGCAGAAGTACGCCGTGCGCGTCCAGCTCGACCCGTCGTCGCTCGCGCAGCGCGGCATCGGCATCAACGAGGTCGCGAACGCGATCTCGCAGGGCAACGTCAACCTGCCGTCCGGCGTGCTTTGGGGCCCGGATCGCTCGTATCAGGTTCAGGCGAGCGGACAGCTCCACGATGCGGCGGCGTTCCGGAAGCTCGTGGTAACGTACCGCAACGGCGCGCCGGTCCACCTCGACGACCTCGGGGATGTCCTGGACGACGTCCAGAACAACAAGAACATCTCCTGGTTCAACGATGAGCCCGGCATCATCCTGGCCATCCAGCGGCAGCCCGGGACGAACACGGTGGCCGTCGCCACGGCGGTGCGGAAGCAGGTCGAGCAGCTCAGGAGCCAGATCCCGGCCGGCGTCGACATCAGCCTCCTCTACGACCGCTCGCTCTCGATCCGTGACTCGGTCCGTGACGTGAAGTTCACGCTTCTCCTCACGCTCTGCCTCGTGGTCATGGTGATCTTCCTCTTTCTGAGGAACATCTCCGCCACGGTGATCCCGAGCCTCGCGCTGCCCATGTCGATCGTGGGCACGTTCTCGGTCATGTACCTGATGGGCTACAGCCTCGACAACCTCTCGTTGATGGCGCTTACGCTGTCCGTAGGGTTCGTGGTGGACGATGCCATCGTCATGCTCGAGAACATCGTGCGCCATCTGGAAATGGGGAAACCCGCCATGCGGGCCGCCCTCGACGGAGCGCGGGAGATCGGATTCACGATCGTTTCGATGACGCTGTCGCTCACGGCCGTCTTCATCCCGATCCTCTTCATGGGCGGCATCCTCGGCAGGCTCTTTCACGAGTTCGCGGTAACCATCGGCGTGGCGATCCTCGTGTCGGGATTCGTGTCGCTGACGCTCACGCCCATGCTCGGCAGCCGGTTCCTTCGTCCCAGCAAACAGGCGCATCACGGCAAGCTCTACGAGGCTTCCGAGCGCGTCTACGATCGGGTCCTGAACGCCTACGAGCGGAGCCTCGAGGTGGTGATGGAGCATCGGCGCGCCGCGATGGTGTTCTCGGCCGCGGTCCTCCTCGGTACGGTCGGGCTCTTCATCATCGTGCCCAAGGGCTTCCTGCCCAGCGAGGACAACGGAAGCATCTCGGCGTCGACGGAGGCCGCCGAAGGGATCTCCTTCGAGTCGATGGTGCAGCATCAGAAGGAGATCAACGCGATCATCCGGAACGACCCGAACGTCAAGGACTTCATGTCGTTCGTCGGCGGCGGGCGAGGAGGCGGAGGCAACACCGGCCGCATCACGATGCACCTCCAGCCGCGCAACGAGCGCCCGGGCGTGGATGCCGTGATCCACGAGTTGAGCCAGAAGCTCAACAACGTGACCGGAATGCGGGTGTTCCTCCAGAACCCCCCACCCATCCGGATCGGGGGCCGGTTCGCGCAGAGCCTGTACCAGTACACACTGCAGAGCCCCGACATCGACACCTTGTACGGCAGCTCGCGCGCGCTCGAGCAGCGTCTGGCCGCGATGCCGCAGCTCACGCAGGTGACGTCCGACCTCAAGATCGGCAACCCGCAGGTCAACGTGCAGATCGACCGGGAGCGGGCTTCCGCGCTCGGCGTCACGGCCCAGCAGATCGAGTCGGCCCTCTACGATGCGTACGGCTCACGCCAGGTCTCGACGATCTACACGCAGGACAACGAGTACTGGGTGATCATGGAGCTGATGCCCCAGTACCAGAAGGACGTGGCCGCGCTGAACATGCTCTACATCCGCTCCAACGCGGGCACGCTCGTGCCGCTCAGCTCGGTCGCGACGCTCACCCGGGGCGTGGGTCCCGTGGCCGTGAACCACTCGGGCCAGGTCCCCTCGGTGACGCTGTCCTTCAACCTCGCCCCCGGGGTGGCCCTGGGGGACGCCGTGAGGGCGGTACAGGGCGCAGCGCGACAGATCCTCCCGTCGACGGTGACCACGACGTTCTCCGGGACGGCCCAGGCGTTCCAGGACACGCAGAAGGGCCTCTTCATGCTGCTCGCGCTCGCGATCTTCGTGATCTACGTGGTCCTCGGCATCCTCTACGAGAGCTTCATCCACCCGCTCACGATCCTCTCCGGCCTCCCCTTCGCCGCGTTCGGAGCGCTCCTCACCCTCTGGGTCTTCCGCACGGAGCTGAGCGTCTACTCGTTCGTCGGTATCATCATGCTCGTCGGTCTGGTGAAGAAGAACGCGATCATGATGATCGACTTCGCGCTCGACGCCGAGCGGGAGGAGGGAAAGTCCCCGAAGGAGGCGATCCTGCAGGCCTGCAGCATCCGCTTCCGTCCCATCATGATGACCACGATGGCCGCGCTGATCGCCGCGCTGCCGATCGCGCTGGGCACTGGAGCCGGGTCGGAGTCCCGCCGTCCGCTGGGGATCGCGGTGGTCGGCGGGCTCGCGTTCAGCCAGATCGTGACGCTCTACGTGACGCCGGTGGTCTACACCTACCTCGACCAGCTGCAGCACCAGGGCGCTCGTTGGTTCAAGAGGCACACGGTGCAGGCCGAGGAGGCGGGGCTGGGGCTGGCGGAGGCGGACTGAGTCGGGACCTGGCGTTGGCGGAGGCGGACTGAGTCGGGACCTGGCGTTGGCGGAGGCGGACTGAATCGGGACCTGGTCCGGCGGGGGCGGACCGAGCCGGTGGGCAAGCGGATCCCGAGCCTCGGCCGGGCCCGCTCCCCGGGTGACTCCCGGGCTCAGGCGTTGTGCTTGATCATCGCCCCCTTGATGTCGACCATGGCCCCGGTGGTGATCTTCACGCCGCTGGGGCCGATCTCGATGGTCGACCCACCTGCCGAGAGCTTGATGGTGGTGCCGCCGCTGACGTCGATCTTGGCGCCCGCCTTGATCTCCATGTTGGCGCTGGCTCCGAAGGACGCGTTCGCGCCCGCGGTGATGTCGGTGTCCGCGCCGCTGTCCATCTTCACCTTGCCCGAAGCCTTGAGCTCGTGGTCGGCGCCCACCCCGACGCTGTTCTTGCCGCCCACGTCGACGCTGCGGTCCCCGCCCACGCTGATGCTCTGGCCGCCGCCGACGCTCTCGCTCTGGTCCGCGCCGACGTCCACGCTCTGGTTCGAGCCGACACTCAGCGTCTGATTCGAGCCCACGTCGGTCTTCTCGTCCACGCTCACGCTGACCGTGCGGTTGTTGCCGACGGTGTGGCTCTCGTCGTTACCCACCGACGTGTTCAGGTTGTACTGGGCGTTGATCGTGACCTGCTCCTCGCCCTTGGTGTCCGTCACCGAGATCTCGTTGTTGCCTCCGCCTCCCGGCGAGCTCCTCGACACCATGCCCATCTGGATCCCCGAGCCTGGAAGGTCGATCGGAGGCATCTGCTCCGCATTGTAAACGCTCCCGACGACCAGGGGCTGATCGGGGTCACCTTCGAGGAAGTCCACGACCACCTCGTTCCCGATCCGCGGGATCGTGACGTTGCCGTAGCTCTTTCCCGCCCACGGCGTGGCCACCCGCACCCAGCAAGAGCTCTTCTCGTCCTTCTTGCCCACGCGGTCCCAGTAGAACTGCACCTTGATGCGGCCGTACTTGTCGGTCCAGATCTCCTCTCCGGACGGTCCGACCACGAGGGCCGTCTGGGTTCCCACCATCCGGGGCCTCCGGTGCACGAGAGGCGGGCGGTACGGCACTTTGTGGGGGATCCCGACGAACGTGTTGCGATAGTCGAGGTCGCCTTCGTCCCAGGACCGGTAGCTGTTGCCTTTGGCCCGGTGGACGACCCGCACGAGGGCATACTCCTGGTTGAGATCGTCGGAATAGTGGTCCTCGAGCGCGAAACGGTATCCGCTGGTGAACGCGCGGCACGTCCCCTCGCCTTGCACGAGATGGCGCTTGGCCTCCAGCTCCTCCACGCGAACCCGGGCGTACCGCTCACCCTCCTCGAGCTTCGTGTACCGCCTGGGGTGGTACGAGTAGATCTCCTGCGCCTCCTCGCCCGAGATCGACGACAGGAGGTTCAGCGAGGGCTGCTCGAAGTCGTAGTCCTGCAGGGTGATCGTTCCCGTGTGGACCGCGTACTCGCTCTCCAGGCTCGTGACCACGTCTTCCCGGGGAAGCGCCTCGGAGCGCAGCACCGCCTTTTCCTTCTCGGGGCACGGATCGATGGCGCTGTTGTCGTCCGCCAGGACCAGCACGTGCTTGCTGTCCGAGTGCTCGAAGAAGTAGAAGATGCCTTCTTCTTCGAGCAGGCGGGACACGAAGGTCAGATGGTCCTCCCGATACTGGACACAGTATTCCCGCTTCGGGTAGCTGCGGGTGCACCGGATCTCGTAGTCCGAGAGCCCCACGCCGTCGAAGACCTTCTCGACGATCTCGAGCACGTCCATCGTCTGGAAGATCCTGCAGTCCTCCGACAGAGAGAGGAACCAGAGCCACGGAACGATGTCCGCCTCGTAGAACGTGAGGCCTTCGTCCTGGCCCAACTGCCTGAATCGGCGCACGGCACCGTGGATGTAGCGTTGCTCGCCGTTGTCCAGCTCGACCGCGACGACCATCGGCTTGCGCAGGACGTCGCCCGGCGCGATCGACGTCTCCTCGGACAGGAGGCTCAGCCGAAACCCGAATGGCGTGGAAATCCCCTCCTCTCCGGTGAAACCCTGCAGGAGAAGCACGTCTTCACCGAGCGTGGTCGTGACCCGCATGGGGCGGTTCGCCTGGGTGTACTTGGGCATGGTGGATCTCTCCCGTCAGGGAAGCTCTGCTCCCTAGGCCGTCTCCGACTCCGCCGCTCCCGCCGCGTCGGTCCTGTACGCGAAGGCTCCTCCGTCGCCCAGATCCACATGGATCCGCTCGGGCGACTCCGCGGCCACCATGGACTGGAGAAGGAGCCGGGAGATGTCGGGCAGGACGGTGTTGGTGAGGATGTTGTCCACGTTCCGGGCACCGCTCTCCACCTCCGTGCACCGGTCGGCGATCGCCGCCTTCACGGCATCGTCGACCGACAGCTCGACCCTGTGGGTCTCACGGATGCGGCGCCGCACCTTGTCGAGCTTCAGGTCGATGATCACCCGCAGGGCCTCGTCCCTGATCGGGAAGTAGGGGATGATGACCGTGCGCCCGAGGAACGCGGGCTTGAACGTCTGATCCAGCTCGGGCTTGAGCGCCTTCGCCAGCCCCTCCGAGCTCGGCATCGTCTCCGGATCCGCGCACAGCTTCATGAGCGTGTCGGTACCGGCGTTCGTGGTGAGGATGATGACGCAGTTCTTGAAGTCGACCTGCCGGCCTTCTCCATCCTCCATGCGTCCCTTGTCGAAGACCTGGAAGAAGAGCTCGAGCACATCGGGATGCGCCTTCTCGACCTCGTCGAGGAGGACGACCGAATACGGATGCCGGCGGACCGCTTCGGTGAGCACGCCCCCCTCTCCGTAGCCCACGTATCCCGGAGGCGACCCCTTGAGGGTCGAGACGGTGTGCGCCTCCTGGAACTCGGACATGTTGATGGTGATGAGGTTGCGCTCCCCGCCATACAGGAGGTCGGAGAGGGCCAGCGCCGTCTCGGTCTTGCCCACGCCGCTCGGGCCCACCAGGAGAAAGACGCCCACGGGCTTGCCGGGATCCTCGATGCCGGCTCGGGACGTGCGGATACGCTGGCTGATGAGCTCCAGCGCATGGTCCTGCCCGATGATGCGCCGGCCCAGGTGCCCCTCCAGCTCGAGCGCGGTCGACAGGTCGTCGCGGAGCATCTTCCCGACGGGAATGCCCGTCCAGCCCGAGATCACCTGGCCGACCAGGTCGGCGTCCACGCAGACCGGGACCAGCGGATGCTCGCCCTGGAGCTCCTCGAGCTCCGCGTTGATCTCGTCGAGCCGGGCCCGGAGCTCTTCGGGACTCCGCTCGTCCGCTTCCTTCTTCGAGTCCTTCGAGTCCTTCGCTGCCTTGGCGTCCTTAGAGTCCTTCGCTGCCTTGGAGTCCTTCGAGCTCTTCGAGTCCTTCGCGCTCTTCGAGTCCTTCGCGCTCTCGGAGGCCTCGCCCTCCTCCTCGGCCACCAGGGCCTCCAACCGCTCGCGCAGCTCCCGGACCTCGGCCACGAGGTCACGCTCCTTGGTCCACCGCTCCATGAGCGCCGCGAGATCGGCTTCCGTCGTGGTCCTCGTCGCGGCGATCGTCTGGAGGCGCTCCTCATGGTCGGCACCGGTCGCGGCCTCGCGCCGAAGCACACGCTCCTGCACCGTCAGGTCGTCGAGGATCCGCTGCGCGTTCTCGATCTGGGCCGGCGTCGCGTTCTGCCCCAGGGAAAGCCGGGCACACGCGGTGTCCAGCACGCTCACCGCCTTGTCGGGAAGTTGCCGGTCGGGCAGATACCGGTGGGATAGCCGCACGGCCGCGTCGATGCCGTCGTCGAGGATGCGAACGCCATGGTGCCTCTCCAGATGCGGCACCACGCCCCGCATCATGACGAGGCAGTTCTCCTCCACCGGCTCCTCGACCTTCACGACCTGGAAGCGCCGGCTGAGCGCCGGGTCCTTCTCGATGTACTTCTTGTACTCGGACCAGGTGGTGGCCGCGATGGTGCGCAGCTCTCCTCGGGCCAGAGCCGGCTTCAGCAGGTTGGCGGCGTCTCCCTGACCCGCCGCACCTCCGGCGCCGATGAGCGTGTGCGCCTCGTCGATGAACAGGATGATGGGCGTCTCCGAGGACTTCACCTCTTCGATGAGCCCCTTGAGACGGTTCTCGAACTCGCCCTTCACACCCGCGCCCGCCTGCAGGAGCGCCAGGTCCAGGCTGCGAATGGAGACGCCCCGGAGCGGAGGCGGCACGTCCCCTTCGGCGATCCGCATGGCGAAGCCTTCGACGACCGCGGTCTTTCCCACGCCGGCCTCGCCGACGAGGATGGGGTTGTTCTGGCGCCGCCGCGTGAGGATGTCGACGACCTGGCGAATCTCGAAGTCGCGTCCGAGCACGGGGTCCAGCTTGCCGGAGGACGCCTGGCCCGTGAGATCGAAGGTGTACTGGTCGAGGTTGGGCGTCTTTCCCTTGGCGCCCCGCCCCGTGACGGCGCCGCCCGCGGCCGCTCCCGGGGCCTGCGTGGGCGCCCCGGATTCCTCCGACGACGAGGCGACGATGTCGCCGAAGCTCTTGTACAGCTCCTCACCCGATATCTTGTCCAGCTCACGGCTCAGATCCCGTCCCAGCCTGCGCAGGTCGTCCTTGGTGACGAGCGCCAGCAGGGTGTGGCCGGTGCGGATCGCCTGGGCTCCGAAGTCGACGGAGCCGATGGTCCAGGCCTCGGTCAGGAGATTCACCAGCGATGGACTCAGCGCCGGGGTCTTGGCGTTCCCGGACTTGAGGTCGTCCAGCGCCCCGGCGATGTCCTCCGAGAGGCGCGAGCGGTCGACGCCGAACTTGCGGAAGATGAAGGCCGCGTCGGAGTCGGTGACGTCCAGGAGCTTCATGAAGTAGTGCTCGATCTCGACGTCGTAGTGCGTTCGGGACAGGCACAGGCCCGCTGCGCCTTCGACCACCGAACGGGTCTCGTGGTTCAGCTTGGCGATGAGGGCACGCAGATTCACGTTCATGGGTCGCTTCTCCAAAGACGTCGTTCTCGAGCTCGATACTTCATCCCCGTCTTCACCCGGGCGCTCCTCGCACCCCGGGAATCAGATGTGCAGGACGGTTCCGTCCGCCTCCCGGGTCATGGGTCTCGTCCGAATCCAGGTGGACCATCCCAGAGGCTGGCCGGGCTCCTCGCCGATGACGAAGCCCGGCACCTCGTCCCGCCGGAGGACGAGCTGAACCTCGCACTCGACCCGGTCGTGGGCGAAGAACCGCAGGATGTCCCGCAACGCCTCGTGCGCGTCCCCCGTGGGCAGGAAGGAGTCGAATCGCTCCCGCCCGAGCGGCCCCAGCCTGACCCGCACCCGCGCCTGGGCGTCCCACACCTCGTCCCCGGCCACCGCCCCCCAACCCAACCGATTGGCCGCGTTGTCTTCGTCGCCCAGCTCGCACAGGTCACGGCGCTCGAGCCTGTACCACCCGCCCACGAATTGCTCGACGGTGCAAGGCACGTCGAAGTATTCCTCGATGAGCTCTTCCAGCGCCAGGGCACCCCGCGGCTCGGGAGCCAGGAGACCGGCGAACGAGGCCAGGGACGACGGAGCGATGGAGGCGTGCTCACGGAGGGTTGCCAGCCCCATTCCGACGAGGTCGAGCAGATGCTCCGAGAGCGGGTCGCTCCGGTACTTGTCCCACTGCACCGAGAACCGGTGCTTCTCCCAGGCACGATAGAAGAGGGAAAGCGCCCGGTGCTGGAAGATGTCCAGAAAGTCACGGAGGGCCTCGTCCTTTCGGCGCACCCTCTCCATGACCGTGAGCGTGTACTGGTGGGGCAGCACCCCCTGGGGACCGACGAGGCCCATGAAGTTCACGGTCATCCTGGCCGGGCCGTCGGTCGAGATGTCCAGCTCTTCGATCTCGCTCGAAGGAAACGCGAGGGACGGGTTCGCCGAGAAGTGGACGACTTCGTCATCGGGGTCGACGTCTCCCCCCACCCCGGCGCGGTCCGGCCTCAGCTGCTCCAGAGCCCGAACGGCCCGAAAGAAGCCGAACGAGCGCGCGTCGGAGCGAAGCGCCGCCTCGAGCTCGTCGAGCGGCTCGCCGCCGACCGCGTCCGCGCCGTGCGCCGCGTCGGACCCGCCTTCCACGTGGGCCACGGCCTCCGCCCCGGCGTCGTCCGCGGGTCGGTCCGCCGCCTCCGGGCCGAGCTCTACAGAAGAGTCTTCCATCCGGCCCTCGGCGGCCATTCGGCGAGCGGCTCCTTGCGTTGCTCGGAGCGGGCCGCGAGCACGCAGAAGCTGTTCAAGGAGGTGTAGAGTCCGAGGAAGCGCTCGAGGACGCTGGAGAACAGATAGGCCCCGCCGCCCACGAATCGCGATTCGTCCAGAACGATCTCGACGCGGTGCCCCCGAGCGAAAGAGAGCCCGTGCTCGGAGTCGATGCGGGCATAGGCCGGACGGCTCTGCAGCTCGCGCAGCCCTTCGATCTGTTTCGCACCCGCGCCCGAGTCCCCGAGGTTGTGCAGGCGCAGGAGCTCCCGGAGTCCTTCGGCCCCCCCTTCCACCAGGGACATGTAGTTCAGGGAGAGCTGGGAGACGAGGCGCCAGAGCTGGGCCCTGCCCAGCGGCGGCTCGATGACCGGCGTCGGCTTGATGCGGGCCACGATCTTCTCGAGGGGACCGCCCCCCGGCATCTCGAAGTCCCCGGTCTCCACGCCGAACTGCAGTCGGTTGGGCAGATCACCGTTGTGGCAAGTCAGCTCGACCGTGACCGAGTCGTGGTCCGGATGCACTGTCCGGCCCGACAGGTCCACGAAGGAAAGGTAGATATCCGTGCCCTGGTCCGTCCGCCATCCGCTCGGACGTCGGCGGGCATACCAGAACGCGGAGCCCTTCTCCCCGTCCCGTCCGTGCCGAAACGAGTAGAGGGGCTCGAACCGGAACGGCGTGGAAGATCCCGCGGATACCCCGCGCACGTCGTCGACCGAGTAGACGCCGGTCGTCTCGCGGCGGCGCGCGTCGGGAACCACGAGGTACTCGGGCTTCCTCTGGTTCAGAACCACGGGCTCCGAGGTTCGGGAGAAGAGGTTGACGACCGGCGTGCACCCCATGCGGAACGTCCGCGCCGTGACGCCGCTCTCCAGCGTGGCGACCCGTTCCTGTCTCTCGAAGGACCGGATCAAGAACACGACTTCGGCCCGCTCTCCGAACCCCGCGGCACTCAGCCGCTCGAGACCCGTGAGGTCGAGGAAGAAATACTTCTCCGGAAACGCGAAGTACTCCAGGAGCAGCCTGTACGCGAGCAAGGCCCTTCTGGGAAACGGCAGCATGCCCTCGTCTTCGCCGAACCCCACGGGCTGCACGCAGGAAGCCGGGAGCACCAGCGGCTCGCGCTTGCTGCCGTGATCGGGATCCCGGATCAGGATCCTCGCCGTTCGGCTCAACAGGAGCTCGTAGAGCGTGGCCGCCTCCTCGGCGGAGGCGTCCAGATAGAATCGGAAGGAGCTCGCCTCCAGGTCCTGGAACGTCAGCTCGGGCGCACATCGAAGCACGAGACGAAGCGCCGCGATCGCTTCTCCGGACCGCACGGGAGGGCGCAGCGCCTGGGGAGCGCCCCACGACGCCTCCTCGACGCTCACCGGCCACAGGGTCGTGTCGTAGCTCGTCCGGAAGCGGCACGGCGCCCCACCCACCGGCCGCGAGTAGAGCGGGGTGCCCTTGGGGATGTCCAGGCCCGACGTGAGCTTCCCCTGCTCCGGGTCGAGGTGGAACTGAGCGACCGACATGGACGGCACGGGCCGGATGTACTGCGGGCTCATGACGTCGAGGAGTCCCTCGCTCAGCTCGGGCGCGTCGTCGTCGATCCGCAGGCGCGTGCGCGCCGCCAGGAAGGCGAAGCCCTGGAGGAGGCGCTCCACGTGGGGATCCTCGCACTTGTTGGGCTCAAGCTGCAGACGGGACGCCACCTTCGGATACTCGTCGGCGAAGCGGGCGCCCATCCGGCGCAGGAAGGCCAGCTCCCGCTCGTAGTACTGGAGCAGATCGTCACGCATCGTCTTCCCCTCCGACCCGGAAGCGACCGGAGGCGATCTCGAGGACCGTATCGAACACCACCTGCTCGGGATTCGGCTCCATCCGCAGGGTACCCTCCACGACGAACCGGACCAGCCGGGTCGGTCCGCTCTTCTCCTCCGGGATCTGCACCCGGACGTCCGCGAGCCTCGGCTCGTGGATCCTGATGACCTCCTTGACCCGCTGGGCCAGCCTCTGTCGATCCGCCGAAGCGTCCGCGCTCATCGACGTGATGTCCGGAAGCCCGAAGTGATAGACGGACTGCTGCAGCTCCTCGAGCTCCCGGGGAGCCTCCTCCGATATCCTGCGCGTGTTCAGAAGCCACTCCAGGTCTCGCAGGACCGAGATCTTGTACCGCTCGACCGATTGCGCCCAGGTCAACGAGGGATCGGAGGCGATCCGGGGCTCGTCGTCGATGAGGCGGTCGAGCACCGACGGACGGACCGTTCGCTCCACCTCATTCCTGGCCATCGCCCACCTCGTCGGCCGTGGGAGCGGCCTGGTCTTCCGCAGCCGGCGCCGAAGCGTCGCCTCCCGCCTCACCCGGGGTCAGGTGGAGCGCGGCGACGGGATCCAGGCGACAGACGCGCTTGTAGAGCTCTTCCGCCTGGCCCGAGTCACCCTCCACGACGCGCAGACAGCGCCACAGGAGACCGAGGGGCGCCGCCACCATCTCCCCCTCCTCCCACTCCTCCAGGGTGTGCCGCTCGATGCGGTCGAGCATCTCACGCAGAATCGGGATGGCCACCGACTCGAGCCCGTTGTCCACCATGATACGGGTGGCTTCGGCGCGACGGAGGAAGCGGGCGCGCGGGCTGCTCTCCTGGTCCGCTTCACGCATCAGGAGCTCGATGGCCTGCCGCTCACGGCCGGCGCGCACCAGGTCGGCCGCGCGCTGGCTCACGGCTCCGGGAGGCGCCTTGGTCGCTCGCTTCGCCTTCGGCCGCTCCACCGCCTCTCCGTCCCCGGGGACGATCCCCTGGGTGCCCAGCCACTCCTTCGTCTCGGCATTCGCCGTGGGTGAGTCGTCCATGAGCGTGGCCGACAGCAGCTCCGGACGCTCCTCCAGGAGCTCGCCGAGCGCTTTCCGCACGGCGGAGGCGGCCGGCTCGTACGCGGACCCCAGGGCGTCGAGCGCCGTGAGGACGTAGCGCTGCAGGTCCAGCCAGCCACGACCGAACGGGCCGGCCATGACCCGCTCCGCCTCCTCGACGAGCTCATCGTAGCGAGCGTCCAGAAGCAGCCCCTTGAGCTTCGTGCGAACCTCGGTGGGAGGTGCGTCGAGAAGGCGCGGGTCGATATGGTCTTCGCCGCGACGAAGCTCGCCCCACCGGAGCCCCCTGAGCAGCAGGTAGGGTGCCGGATCCGTGGCGTCCTCCGACCTCAGGAACGCGGCGGCGGCCGCTACGGACGCGGCCGCCTGCTCCCGGCTCGACAGGCGGGCCGGCACGGCGCTCCGCGCCGCGGGAGCGGCGGCTCCGGAGGCACCGCCTCCGGCCGACTCGGCCGCGGCGGCGGTCCCACCCGCCTCCTCCTGATACGAGTCCTCCACGGGTGCAACCTCCTCGGGAGCGGCATCGGGCTCGAGCTCGAGCTTTCGTTCGAGCAGTTTGGTCGCCGCTTTCTGGACCTCGCCCAACCCGTCCCGGAGCTTCCTGAAGCTGGGCGCCACGTCTCCGAAGAGCTCTTGCGACAGGGTGTCCAGGGCATCCAGGGACGTCACGGATCCTTCGAGGTTCGCCGCCAGCTCCTTGTAGAAGCTCTTGGGCGTCTGCGAGAAGGACTCGTCGAAGGCCTCGGGCGTCAGCTTGCCGTCGCGGATACCCTGCTCGCGCGCTTCCTGCCGCTGTGGATCCGACTCCACCTCCTCCTCGTAGCCCAGATCACGCGACTGCCGGTAATCGAGGTACCCGTATCCCCCCTCCGTGAGAGGGACCTTTCGGATCGACAGGTCGAGGTAGTTGCCCAGCCACTCGAGGGGTGCCGCCCGGAACTCCAGGTCCCCGTCGTCGACCTCGGGATAGAGATGGTCCCAGGAATGCTCGAGGAGGCCCTTCATCAGATCCAGCCCATCCCGGAATCCGCCGAAGCCTTCCCGATTGAGGAGCGCCTCGGTCAACCACCCGGCGACCTGCAGGTCCTTGGACCGCTTCTCCAGCACTTCGCTGCACAGCTTGACCACCAGGGGCCAGTCGGCGGTCTTGCGCTCGTGCGCCCAGTCGCCCTGCGGGATGTCGTCTTCTTCGGTGCGAGCGTCCTTGATCTGGTCGTAGATCGGCTCGTACCGGAGGTTGGCTCCGCCAGGCTCGGGGCCCTCGAGGGGTTCCTGGAGTTTCGGGTCGAGGGGCATGGGAGGAGGGTCAGTGGGCGGATTCGGACGGTCCGGAGATCTCCAGGGTGCGCAGCTCGAGGATGGGGAACAACTCGCCGTCGACCACGAGGAGCTTCTGTCCGATCGGGGCGGCCAGCTCGTCGTCCAGGTCGACCCAGTCGGTCCGCCGACCCAGGCGCACGTCGCCGTCGGGATGTTGCCACGTGAGCGGCGCGAGGGCAGGGAGGATCACCTCGCCGAGGTCCACGTCGCGCACGTCCGCGCCGGTGGTGACGTTCGCCGGTGCCCAGACGAGGTCCCTCAGGAGCTTCGGCGGCTCCATTCGGACCGAGGCGAGATGCTGGAACGGGATCCACGTATACTGACCGCCTGCGTGGATCTCGAGGCGCGCGCCGACGCGCGGGTCCGCATCGGTCAACTCCTCGAACGGGGCGCCGTTCAGGATGCCGCGCACGGGAGGGGGACCTTCTTCATGGGAGGGAAGGTCCCCCTTTTCGAACTTCGCCTGCCGGGTGCGCTCCGCGAAGAGGATCGCCCGGTAGGTCCAGATCCCCATCTCGGCATCCCGTCCTCCGCCTTCCAGGATGTCGAGCTGCCGTTCGGCGCGATCGTACTTCCCCGCGAAGCAGAGAAGCTCGAACAGGAACGTTCGGCGCCGAGCGTCGCCGGGGTTGTCCCGGAGCTCCTGGCCCAGAGCGTCGATCGCGGCGTCGAGCTCACCCCGCTCGTAGAGGGCAGAAGCGTTCACGGGACTGGCCTCACTTCGAGACCGCGAGCTGATCCCAGCTGGCGACCACGGGCGAGCCCTTCGCGCCCGTCGCGGTCTGCGGCGTGTAGGTGATGGTGACCTTCCCGAAAGCGATGGTGACCGATTCGTCCGGGCGGTCCATGCCTCCCGAAGAGCCGCTCCACTGTACGCTCTCGACGAAACAACCCTCGAACTCGTAGACGAGATACTCGACGGCCTCGTCGCCGCCGGCCTTGAGCACGGTCACCGTGCACTTCTTGAAGTGCTTGCCCTGGCAGCACCACTGGAAGAGTGTCGGGCTGGCGGAGTCGGTCCATTTGTTGAAGCTGAACGGGGTGAGCTGGGCCTTGCCCGTGCCGCCGCCGGTCCCGGAAGCGATCGAGGTGGGGTTGTGCACCCCCAACGAGAAGTTGAGCAGCTCGACCTGGCCTTCGAACCCCTTACGGGTCGATTCCCCCTTGACCCCCTCGAGCTCGATGAATGCGTCGAACGCCATACCACGCCTCCTATGGGTGATGGATAGTGAGTGTCATCGGCGAGGGAATCACCGCGCCGGGGCGGGCAGCTCGGCCACCAACCGCAGCGACATGTTCAACTCGTCGAGCTGGAAGTGTGGACGCAGGAATGCGACCGCACGGTACGCTCCCGGCTTGCCGGGGATCTCCGCGACCTCGATCCGGGCCTCACGCAGGGGGCGCTTGGCTTTCACCTCGGCCGACGCGTCCTCGTTGCTCACGACGTAGTTCGAGATCCAGTTGTTGAGGAACGTCTCGGCTTCGCTGCGCGACATGTAGCCGCCGATCTTGTCCCGCATCATCGCCTTCAGGTAATGAGCGAATCGGGACGTGGCGAAGATGTAGGGAAGCTGGGCCGAGATCCTGGCGTTCGCCGTGGCCGAGTCGGTGAAGTACTCCTTCGGGTTCTGGGCGGACTGGACGCTGAAGAACGCGGCCTTGTCGGTTCCCTTCTGGTGAACCAGCGGAACGAAGCCCAGATCGGCCATCTCCTTCTCCCGCCGGTCCGTGATGGGCGTCTCCGTGGGGCACTTCATGGCCAGATCGCCGGACTCGGTGTGGAAGTTGTGCACCGGGAGGTTCTCAACCAGCCCCCCGCTCTCCACCCCGCGAATCGTGGCGCACCATCCATACTGAGCGAAGGCGTTCGTGACCCGTGCGCCGAGCGCCCAGGCCGCGTTGCCCCACAGGTACTTCTGATGGTCGTCGCCGTGGACACTCTCTTCGTAGTCGAAGGCCTCGATGGGCACGGTCTCGGCGCCGTACGGCTGCCGCAGCATCATGCGAGGCGCCGTGAGGGCCACGTAGCGCGAATCCTCCGATTCGCGGAACGACTTCCACTTCGCGTAGGCCGTGTTGTCGAAGATCTTGCCCAGGTCTCGCGGCGCGGGAAGCTGTGTGTAGTCGTCCAGGTTGAACATGTCCGGAGACGCCGCGGTCAAGAACGGCGCGTGGGCCGCCGCGGCGACCTGGGACAGGTGGTTGAGCAGCTCGATGTCCTGGCCGCTCCGGCCGAAGTAGAAGTCCCCGACCAGCGCTCCGAACGGTGCGCCACCGAAGACCCCGAACTCCTCGGAGTAGACCTTCTTGAAGAGCGCGCTCTGATCGAACTCGGGCGCCTTCTGGAAGTCCTTCAGGAGGTCCTTCTCCGAGACGTTCAAGACCTTGATCTTGAGCCGGGCGCTGGTCTCGGTCTGGGAGAGGAGGTACTTGAGGCCCCTCCAGGTGGATTCGAGCCTCTGGAAATCTTCGTGGTGGAGGATCTCGTTGAGCTGAGCCGACAACAGGCGGTCGATCTCGGCGATCCGGCTGTTGATCATGGTCTCGGTATCGGGCGAGATCGTGATCGCGCCCTCGAGCACCTCTTCCACGAACCGCTTGATGAGGCCCTTCCCTCGCTCCCGCGCCGCCGGCTCGGCCCCGAACCGTCCGTGCTCGACGATCTGATCGAGGAGGCTCAGCTCCTGGGCTTCGGCCTGCGCACCCTCAGCGGCCTGTTGGGCTTCACTCTTCGCCATCGGACCCTCCTTCGGGCTCCATCTCCGCCTTGAGCTTGTTCAACTTCTCCGCGTCCGCCAGGGTGGCCTGGAGGATGTCCTCGAGCTTGTCGTTGCCCTGGAGGCTCCCCCGCAGGTCCGCCAGCTCCTGGCGGAGCTCGAGGAGCTTCTTCAGCGCGGGGATCCGCTCCGCGACCTGATCCGGCGAGAAGTCGTCCAGGCTCTTGAAGTCGAGATCCACGGCCAGCTTCCCCGCCTCTTCGTCGTCCGTCAGCTTGTTGGCGACCGCGAACTCGAGGTGCGGATTCATGTTCGCGAGGACGTCGTCGAAGTTGTCGGGTGTCACCTCGACGAACTGACGATCCTTGAACGGGGCGAGCGGTTCCTTGGGCTTGCCCGTGAGGTTCGCCAGCACGCCCATCACGAAGGGGAGCTCCTTCTTCTCGATGGCGTCACCCGTGTGGACGTCGTAGGTGATGTTCACCCGGGGAGGGCGAACGCGGGACAATTTCTTGTGGATGCTTTCCGCCATGGGGAGGCTCCTATGGGCACACGACGATGGGAATCCGTCTCCCGCTTACCTTCAGGCCGGAGAAGGCATGGTATTCCTGTCCTGACGGGGGGATGGCAGTCGCCAGAAGGCGGTTCGTCCGTCCGCGAATTTCCGGCCGACCCTGACCCACCTTACCCGGCGCTCGTCTCGCTTGTCAAGCGTGAAAGAGCCCGCCCCGGGCGCCTTCCGGGGGTGACGTGGGACCCACGTGTTCGCCGGTATTCTGCGCAGATCGCTTCCCGCGGTGGTCGCCCCGAGGAGCCCAGAGGGGCCGATGGCAGCCGTCTTGCCTCACGGATGACCAAGGCAGAACCTTAGTGGTTCGGATCGGGCCGCCCAGGCTCGTTCCGCCGATCGATGTCCGTGTCGTCCCCAATTCCTCCGGGGTCCCGAGGACCGTATGAAGCAGATGCAGAGCGTGCTCTGGACGAAAGGCGTGCTCCTGGCGCCGCAACACCTCCAGATCCAGGACCGCTTTCTGGAGAGCCAGATCGGATTCCGACTCTCATGCCTCACGTCGTTCCCGTGGGGGTTCGGAAGCCTCGTGATCGATCAGGAAGCCTTGGAGGGGGGCGTCCTCACGCTGGCGGAGGCCAGCGGCATCTTTCCCGACGGCCTTCTCTTCGACCTGCCCGGCTCGGACGCGGCCCCGACTCCACGACCGGTCGGGGAGCACTGGGAAGCGGACCGAGCGTCGCTGACGGCGTACCTGGCCGTTCCGGAGGAGCGGCCCGGCGGCAGGAACGTATCCGACGACGTGGGCACGAGGTACCGGTCGGAGGTCGTTCTACGGAGGGACGAGAACACCGGTCAGTCGGAGAAGCCGGTGCAGGTGGCCCAGAAGAACCTCAAGATCCTCCTCGAGGGCGAGACGCTCGAGGGGCACTCCGTTCTCCCCGCGGCCAGGATCGTCCGGACGGGCTCCGGGGAATACGCGCTCGATTCCACGTTCATCCCGCCGCTCCTCGACGTCGGAGGGAGCGAGCAGCTCCTCTCGCTCACGCGGGGATGGGTCGAGCTCCTGTCGGCCCGCAGCAGTACGCTCTCATCCATGAGGCGGCAGCGTAACAGGAGCCTCGCCGACTTCGGCGTCTCCGACGTGGCGAACTTCTGGCTCCTGTACACGGTGAATCAGTACCTGCCCCTTCTCCGCCACTACATGGAGGGCCATCGGGGCCATCCCGAGGAGCTCTTCAACACCCTGCTGGGGATGGCCGGCGCCCTCACCACCTTTTCCGCCGAGACCCATCCGGGAGACCTGCCGACCTACGACCACGAGCATCTCGGGGTCTGCTTCGGGGAGTTGGACGCCGTCGTGCGCGAGCTCATGGAGACCGTGGTCCCGGCCCGGCATGTTTCTCTTCCGCTGACCGGCACCGACCGGTCCGTGTACGGGACCAGCCTCTCCGAAGATCGATTCCTGTCGGCCGAGCAGGTGTTCCTGGCCTTCGCGTCCGGCGGAGATCGGGGCGATGTCGTCAAGAAGGTGCCGAATCTGCTGAAGGTCGGCTCCGCGGACCGCATCGACCGTATGGTCAACCAGGCGTTGTCGGGTGTACCCCTCCGCCACTCGCCCTCACCCCCGCCGGGGCTCCCCGTGAAGCTCGACTACGACTACTTCGAGCTGGACCGGACGAGCGGAGAGTGGGATGCCATCCGGCGTGCCCGGACGGTGTCGGTCTACGTGTCCTCGGACTTTCCCGACCCGCGGATGGAGCTGGTCATCCTCCTCCCCCCGGAGACGAGCTGACCGCCGACGTCGAAGTGGAGTCGGGGCTGGGCGACGATCCGCCCCCTCTCTCGCCGGTCAGGGCGAAAACGAGGATCAGGCCTATCGTCACGATGAGCACGACGCCCAGCAGCATGAGATAGATCCACGTGCGTCGTCCGGAGGTCGCCGCCGAAGGCGCTTTGGGCGGAGGAGGAGGCGCCGGCGCTCGGGGAGGCGTCGGCACGCGCGCCGCGCCCTTGATGATCCGCGTGTACTCGCTCGGTCCGGAATCCCGAATCGGTGGCGCCTCGCCCCCCTGCACCGGAGGCGGAGGCGGGGCGGGCGTCGAGCTTCCGGCCGGCGGTGAGCTCGGCCCGTAGAGCTTGGACAGATAGCTGTCGTCGAGGCCACCCGGGGTCGGGCTCGACTCCGGGCTCTCCAACCCGCCTGGACCGTAGCGCAGCTTGGGACCCTCGGACGGCCGGGGCGATCGGTCCGGCCCACTTGGCGGAGGAGGCACGGCGCCGCCCGGGCCGCCGAAAGGCGGCGGAGTCGTGTCGGCCCTCTTGGCCCGGAACATACGGGTGAACTCGCCGGGGCCCGACGGCTCCTCCGCGGGAGGCGGGGGCGGCACGGGTTCGGACGGTTCCTTCCCCACCGGCGGAGGCGGGGGCGTTGTGGACTCGTCCGGAGCGAACGTCCCGGGCGAAGCCGGGGCGTGGGGCGAAGCCGGCGGCTCGGGCGCCGGAGGAGGAGCAGGCGCC
>CAZVYM010000010.1:43537-62083 GCA_964630935.1 uncultured Gemmatimonadaceae bacterium
GCGCCGGAGGAGGAGCAGGCGCCGCCTCCTTCGCCCGGAACATGCGCGTGAACTCACCCGGCCCCGACGGCTCCTCTGCGGCGGGCGCCGGAGGAGTCGGCTCGGCCGGCTCCTCAGGAGTGGGCGGAGCGGCGGAGGCCGGTGTCTCCGTGGCGGGCGGAGATGGCGGAGCCGGCTCAGGCGGCTCTCCCGCGGCGGGCGCGGGTGGCGGGGTCGGCTCGGCCGGCTCCTCGGGAGTGGGCGGAGCGGCGGCGGCCGGTGTCTCCGCGGCGGGCGGACGCGACGAGGTCGGGCCAGCCGGCGCCGGCGGCCGGGGCGACGCCGGCGGCTGGGGCGGCGCTGGCGGCTCGGGCGCCGCCTCCTTGGCTCGGAACATGCGCGTGAACTCGCCCGGTCCCGACGGCTCCTCCACGGGGGGCGCCGGTGGAGTCGGCTCCGTCGCCTCTTCGGCGGCGGGCGGAGATGCTGGAGTGGGCTCGGCCGGCTCTTCCGCAGCGGGCGCGGATGGTGGAGCGGGGTCGGCGGGCGGGGGCGTCACCGTCTCGGGAGCCTCTGCCTCGGCGGGCCGCTCAGCAACCGGACTCGGGGCAGCGGGGGGCTCCGCCGGCGCTGCGGGCGCTGGCGGCCGGGTCCCTTCCGGCTCCTCGGGCGCAGCGGCGGCCGCCTCCGTCGGCTCGACCGGCTCCGGGGCGGAGGGCTGCGTCGGCTCCGGGGCGGCAGGCTCGGCGCTCGGCGAATCACCCACCAGGGGGGGCGGGGGGCCCGCCGTCGCGTCCGGCTCGGAGGGCTCGGGCGGGGCCGGAGGTCGAGATGTCGGGACGTCACCCTGCCCCAGAGCGAAGAGCCGACTGAACTCCCCGGAATCCGACGCACCTTCGGCCCCGGCGGGAGCCGCCGGCGCTGCGCCCGGGGGTGCACCGCCGGTCTGCCGGAAGAGGCGCGTGAACTCCCCGGCCTCGGCCGTGCCGGTGGGCGGATGAGACTCGCCTCGCTCCACCGGAGTCGCGGGCGCCGCCTCACCACCGTGAGGAGGATTCACCGGGGAGGGCCGATCGGACGCCGCCACCCCACGCTTCGCGAGCCAGTCGTCGAGGGACGTGAGGTCCATGATGAACCGCGTCACGACCACCGGCTTCCCATCCACGCTCTCGACCGTGATCACCCGATCGCGGTCCTCCCGGGGCAGGCGATCCAGGGCCTCCAGCGTCCTCATCTGCGAAGCCTGATCCCCCTCCAGGAAGTGCACCATGACGACCGGGCCCTTGGAGGAAACCGCATGAAAGGTCCGGGTCGGACCTTCACTCACCTGGGTCAGGATCTGATAACGGGAAGCGAACTCGTCGGCTGTCACGGGCTGAACGGCAGAGTGAGAAATCGGGAGGCGACGTCGGGCAGTAGCCTTGTTCGACCCAGGCCACCTCTGCATGATACTATTTCGCGAAAGGGCCTGGCAAACCGCCGTCCGGGCCTGGTTTGGTGACCCTCTCCCGCGGTCTGACCCACGGACGCGAGACCCGTATGAAGGTCCTCTCCAGGGTGGTATGGAGCGAGGGGATGCACCTCGCCCAACACCATTTCCAGCTCCAGAGTCGCTACTTCGAGGACGCGACCGCCTTTGCGGTCTCGAACCTCCTCCGCGCCCCGTACGGCCTGCTGGCGTGCGAGATGGACACCGAGGCGCTCCTCAACGGAACGGTGGCGTTGCGCCGCGCTCGCGGCGTGATGCCCGACGGACTTCCGTTCCAGTTCCCGGACGATCCGCTTCCCGAGCCGATCGAGATCGGGGAGACCTTCTCGCCGACGCGGAACGAGCATCAGGTCGTCCTGTGGGTCTCCGCCTACGCACCCGGGGAGGCCAACACGTCGGAGTCGGAGGACGGCGGACCGGCCTCGCCCGCCCGCTACGTGCCCTGGTCCCGTCCCGTGGTGGACGAGAACACGGGACAGGAGGAGAAGGAGCTCGTCCTCGCGCGCAAGAACTTCTCCATCTGCCTCGATCACGAGGTGCCGGAAGGAGCCGTCGCCCTTCCGATCGCACGCGTCCGCAGGGACGGGTCCGGTCGATTCGCGTACGATCAGGGGTACATCCCCCCGAGCCTGAGGATCGGCGCGAGCGAAGGGCTCATCGCGCTGCTTCGCCGCCTCGTGGAGATGCTGGATCAGAAGGCTGGAGCCCTCATGTCCGAGCGGCGTCGGGCCTACACGTCCACGGCCGAGTACGCGGGCAACGAGGTGGCCGGATTCTGGCTCTCCCACGCGGTCCACTCGGGACTCGCCGTGCTCCAGCACCATCTCCAGGTGCGGGCCGCCCACCCGGAAGTGCTCTTCCTCGAGCTCTCCCGGCTCGCCGGCGCGCTGTGCACGTTCTCGTTGGATGCGCATCCGAGAGAGCTCCCGACCTACGATCACGATGACCTGGAGGGATGCTTCGGGGCGCTGGAGGCGCACGTGCGCCGCCATCTCGAGGTGGTCCTTCCCACGAACCGGTTTGCGCTCTCCCTCGAGCGGACCGACGACAATCTCTTCACCGGCACGGTCACCGACCCGCGCTGCTTCGGGCCCAAGGCCCGATGGTATCTCGGGATCCGGGCCAAGGGCGGTGCGGGGAAATTGGCGCGCGACGTCCCCCGACTCGTGAAGGTGTGCGCTGCCCGGCACGTGATGCGCCTGGTGCGCGAGGCGTTCCCGGGCATGACGCTGGACCACGTCCCCAGCCCTCCCGCGGAGCTGTCGCCCAGGCTCGGCACGGAGTACTTCAGCATCCAGAAGGACGAGCCCTGCTGGACGACCATTCTGGAGGTGGCCGAAGGGGAGAGCGAGGAGAAGGGTCGGCTCGGGGTCTACGCACCGGACGCGCTCCCCGATCCCGAGCTCGAGCTGGTGGTCATCTTCGAAGACTGAGGGGTCGAGCCGTGTGGCTCCCGTCGGGGAGCCATCCTATGTTGGTGACTGGGGCTCGATGAGGGACCCCTCCTGGTGCGGGCCGGACACACGGAGCCTCGTGGCGTCGGGTCCGCGTCCCCTTGGTAGGAGAGAGCACGTTGGAGCCGGTCGGCACGCGGGGCCAATTGGCGTTGCGCCTCCAGGAGGCGATGACCGTCGCGGTTCGCCTTCGGACGAACCGCCAGAGCGTGGCAGACTCCGCCTCGTTCAGGGCGCACGTGAAGCAGCTCCTGGGCCGCGCGGACCAGGAGAGCCGAGACCTCGGCTACGACGGGGATCTTGTGCGCCTCGCCATCTACGCCTATGTGGCGTTCCTGGACGAGTCGGTCATGAACTCCTCCCTGCCCCAGTTCGCGGACTGGCCCAAGCAGCCTCTCCAGGAGGAGCTGTTCGGCGACCTGCGGGCCGGTGAGCGGTTCTTCGGCTACCTGCAGGACCTCCTGGGGCGACAGGACTCGGAGCACGTCGCGGACGCCCTGGAGGTCTTCGAGCTGTGCCTGCTGCTCGGCTTTCGCGGACGCTACTCGGCCGAGGATCCGGCGCAGATCCGGGCCTTGGCCGACGCCGTCCAGGCGAAGATCGGCCGCATTCGCGGGGGAAGTGAGCCTCTGGCGACCGCCTGGCCGCTACCCGTGGACGAAGAGGTCCCCTCGGCGCGTGATCCCTGGGTCCTGAGACTCGGCAAGGCGGCACTCGTGGCCGTGGGTGTGGCGGTCGTCCTCTTCCTCATTCTGACCCTCGCCCTGGGCGGCCCGGTCCACCAGGCCCGCGAGCTGGCGCAGCAGATCGCACCGTGAGCGGGCCGGGTCTGGTAGCGAACGCATCCTCGAAGGACGGTATCGGATGGGCGTGAAGTTGAAGAACCAGGTGGCGATGTCGGCAACGCTGGCCGTCTTCCTCTTCCTGGCCTGGGTCACGGGCCCCCTTCTGCACCTGCACGGATGGCGACTCTGGCTGCTGCGCATCACGTTGGCGCTCCTGGGAGCGGCGGCTGCGGGTCTGGTCTTCGCCTTCATGAGGCAGCGGAAGGGTGCGAGTCCGAAGAAGGCGGACAAGGACGACGACCGCGTACGCGAGATCTTCGCGGCGGTTCGGGCGCGGCTCGGCTCGGCCCAGGGCATCGAGAGCCCGCGCCTGGGCAAGCTTCCGGTCGTCCTGTTCGCGGGTCCCGAGGCCAGCACGAAGACCAGCCTCATCCTGAACTCCGGGCTGGATCCGGAGCTGCTGGCCGGCCACGGCCGACAGGAAGGCGTCACCGTCCCCACGGATCCTGCGGCGGTCTGGCTGGCCGGCGACGCGGTCATCGTCGAGGCGGGGGGAGCCGTCCTCGACGACGACGACCGGTGGCACGAGGTGGCGCGGCACCTCGTTCCCGACCGGTGGGCGGCGGTCCTGTCGAGAGGCAAGCAGGCGCCGCGCTCCGCCGTGGTGTGCTTCGGATGCGACGAGTTCCTCAAGCCGGGCGCATCGGAGAGCGTGCCGGGCGCCGCGCGTAAGATCCGCACACGTCTCACGGAGCTGGTGTCCACGTTGGGGATCCGGCTTCCCGTCTACGTCGTCTTCACGAAGGCCGATCGTCTTCCCTACTTCGACGACTACGTGCGGAGCCTGTCCCACGCCGAGGCGAGGGATGTGCTGGGCGTGACGCTTCGCCTCGATGCGAGCGGCGAGGGCACGTACGCCGAGCGCGAGTCGAGCCGGATCGCGGCCGCGTTCGAAGGCCTCTTCGCCGGACTGGGCCGACGCCGTCCGGTCCAGCTGCTGAGGGAGAGCGATCCGCAGATCCGGGCGGGCGTGTACGAGTTCCCTCGGGAGTTCCGCAAGATCGCCGACCTGGCGACCCAGTTCCTGGTCGAGCTCGGCCGGCCCACCCGGCTGGGCGTGAGTCCCGTCCTGCGCGGATTCTACTTCACCGGGGTCCGGGCGGTGACGGTGACCGACCCTGTCGCCGCGCCGGCCCAGCCGCATCCGGAGGAAGGCTCAGGGAGCCCCGCGGGCGCCACGGCCGTGTTCAACCCGTCGGCCGTTCGCAGCCGCGCCGAAGCCCAGGCTCCACGGTCGTCGTCCGGCCGGCGCACGGCGCAGTGGACGTTCCTGGGGCGGTTCCTCCCCGAGATCGTCCTCCGCGACGAGGTGGCACGCGCGATGACCGGAGGCGGTCGAACCGTGAACCTGCTCCGTCGGGGGCTCCTGGCCCTGGCGGTCGGCGTGATGGCGATCACCTCCGTCGGGATGATGGTCTCCTACGCGAAGAACCGAAGACTGGCCAAGGATGCCACCGCGGCCCTCGCCGGTGTCCAGGGGATCGGCCCGACCAACGGCGCGCCCGCGGTTCTCGACGACCTCAAGCGTCTGGACGACTTGAGGGTCCAGGCCGCACGCCTCGCCCAGTACCGGCAGAGCGGCCCGCCCCTTTCCCTCCGGTGGGGGCTGTACCATGGAAACAGCCTGGAGCCGTCCGTCCGGCGGGTCTACTTCGATCGTTTCCGCAAGCTGCTCTGGGACGACGCGTTCTCGGGCCTGGTATCGACGCTGAGGAGCCTGCCTCCCAAGCCCAAGGCTTCGGGGAACTACACGCAGACCTACGAGGACCTGCGGGCCTACCTCGTCATGACGCGGTACCCCGACTCAGCGACGGTCAAGTCGCTCGCGCCGACGCTGATGCGCCACATCCTCCTGGACGAGGGGACGACCGACGCCGAGCGGAGCCGTCTGGTCCAGGCGCAGGTGGACTTCTATGCCTCCCAGCTCCCCGAGGGCAATCCGTTCGAGCCCTCTTCGGACGCCACGCTGGTGGCCGGGACGCGAGCGTATCTGGGAGCGTTCACGGATTCGAGCGCCTTCTACGACGCGATGCTGCGCCAGGCGGCCGTCGACGCGAAGGAAGTCGATTGGCGCTCGACCGATCCCGTGCGCAGCCCGGTAGTGGTTCCGGCGGCGTTCACCCGCGAGGGATGGGAGCGTGTGCACCGGAACCTCCAGAACGTCGACGCGCTCTTCTCCCGGGAGGAGTGGGTCACCGGAGAGCACACGCCCGCCGACGAGGCCCTCGCCAAGCTCGCCGACGCGCTCGCGGCGCGCTACACGACCGACTACATCCGGGTCTGGGAGGACTTCCTGCGCCAGGCGACGGTGGTGCCCTACGGCGGACTCTCGGACGCCTCGAGAAAGCTGCGCACCCTGTCGGCGAACCAGTCTCCCCTCCTGGGGCTCCTGGAGATCGTCGCCCGCAACACCGACGTCGACAACGCGCAGGTGGACTCGACGTTCCAACCGGTCCGGGCGATCGTCACCACGGACTCGGTGGCGCCGGGAGGTCTCGCCTACCTCCAGGCGCTGAGCGGGCTGGAGGGGTCCGTCTCCCAGGCCGCGACCACGTCGGGCTCCGAGCGCGACATGGCCGTGCAACAGGCGTCCGCCTCCACCCAGCAAGCCGCCATGGCCGTCGCGTCGGCGACCCGGGCCTTCTCGGGCAACCCCCAGACCGAGTCCGTGTCACGCTCCGTGGAGGCGTTGCTCCGCCGACCCATCACGAGCGCGCAGCGAGCGCTGGGCAACGTGGGTCTCGCGGAGCGCAACGCCCAGGGCCGGGACCTGTGTCGCGCTTTCTCGGGACTGTCTTCGCACTATCCGTTCCGCGCGAGCGGGAGCCCCGCCCGCATGGATGACGTGGCGGCGTTCTTCCAGCCCGGGACGGGCGCCCTCTGGCGTCTCTACAACCAGACGCTCACGGACCTGATCGGACCCCAGGGCAACCGGTACGCGGCCCTCCCGGGTGCCAGCCCGAGACCCCACGCCGATTTCGTCACGTTCTTCGACCGCGCGGCCACCGTGTCCCAGGCCTTCTTCCGGCCCGACGGCACGGGCCCGGTCGTCGAGTTCAGACCGGTCGCCAACGCCACGCCGGACATCCCCGAGATCACCGTCATCATCGGGGGCACCGCCGTCACCTTCACGCAGACCCAGCGGGGCGGCCGTACGATCCGTTGGGACGGTCGCGAAGCCGGCGCCGCTCGCATCCGCGGGCGCGTCGGAGGCGAGGAGGTGACCCTCGTGGACGCCCCCGCCGGTCCGTGGTCCGTCTTCCACCTGTTCGACAACGCCCAATGGACCCGCATGGGTGACCGGCGGTATCGAGCGACCTGGCGACCGACGGTCGGGGGTCGCCAACTCTCGTTGATCGTGGATCTCATCTTCCCCGTAGATGCCCCCGTGTTCGACGCCCACTGGCTCGAGAATCTCCAGTGCGTATCGCGGATCGTCGGGTGATCGTCCTACCCCAGGAGTCGGCTATCATGCGCCCCTATTCACGTCTCCTCTTGGCTGCCCTCTCTCTCACGCTCGCAGGGTGCGGCGGCCACGGCGTCGCTCCACCTCCGCCGGCCCGCGTCGTCACCTCGGCGGAGCGTCTCTACTACGACAACACGGGCGGCATCCAGGACTCGCTCCGGATGGTCATTCACGACCAGCAACAGTTTGAGCAGATCTGGAACCGGGCGACCTCGACGCAGGTGTCTCCGCCTCCCGTTCCGACCATCGACTTCACGAAATCGATGGTGGTGGTCGTGGGCGCCGGACGCCGAAACACCGACGACGAGATCCGCGTGGACAGCGTCACCTTCCGCGAGCGCACCACCGTCCAGGGCAAGAAGGAGCAGGTGATGGAGATCATGGTCCTGCTCCGGACGGGGTGCGGGGGACTCGAGGCCGCGGGCTACCCGCTCGAGATCGTCAGTCTTCCGACCTTCGACGGACGCATCGAGTTCAAGGAGCGCACCGTGCCCGCTCAGGGTTGCCACCCGTCTGACGAGCCGATTCCGAGCCCGAGCCCCGAGCGGTCCTCACCCCCGGGTCGCTGACGGATGAGCGATACGCAGACGCCCGGGCCCGACGCCACCGAGGCGCCCGATCCCGGGAAGAAGCCGGAGAGCCTGGTCGGCTCCGTGCTGGCGGGCCGCTACCGACTGGTGCGCCTGCTCGGCTCGGGCGCCATGGGCGCCGTCTACATCGGCGAGCACCTGAAGATCGGCCGTCGCGACGCCATCAAGGTCCTCCGGACTTCTCTGGCTCGCGATCCCGAGGCGGTGGCCCGATTCACGCGCGGCGCTCGCAACGCGTCCGCGATCCGGCACCCGAACGTCTGCACGGTCTACGATTTCAGCGATACGTCCGACGGGCTCCAGTTCCTCGCCATGGAGTTGGTGGACGGAGAGAGCCTCACGGATCTCCTCGAGCGCGAAGGGCCCCTTCCCCCCGATCGCGCCGCGCGCATCGCGGTCCAGGCCGCGTCAGCGCTCCAGGCCGCGCACGACCTCGGCATCGTGCATCGCGATCTGAAGCCCGACAACATCATGATCGCGCGCCAGCGGGACGGAAGCGACCTGGTGAAGGTCGTGGACTTCGACATCGCGAAGGGCTCGTCCGAAGGCGAAGGGCGAGGCGTCACCCGGCTCGGCTTCGTGGTGGGAACGCCGGAGTACATGAGCCCGGAGCAGCTCACCGGTGATCCGCTGGACGGCCGCAGCGACATCTTCTCGCTCGGGCTGGTCTTCTTCAGGATGGTCACCGGCACGCTCCCCTACACGAGCGAGTCCACCCAGGACCTCATGGTGGATCGCCTCACCAAGGATCCCCTGAAGCTCGGGGACGTGGCTCCCGACCGGTCCTTCCCGCCCGCGCTCCAGTCGGCGCTCGATCGAGCTCTGGCCCGCAGCCGGGACGGCCGGTGCGCGAGCGCGCGGGACTTCGCCATGGAGGTGTGGGAGGCCGTCTTCGGTCCGACCGGCGGGTCGTCCGCCGGCGCGCAGGTGCCGGACAGCCTGCCGGGAACGGTGGTCGCACCCCGAGGGGACGTCCGGGCGGCGGCGGGCGCCGGAGCCCGGCCCGGCATATCGCGGCGCCGCATGATCCAGGGTGGCGTGGGCGTGGCCGCCGTCGTGGTGCTCGTCGCCGTCGCCATGCTCATGTCCTCCGGCTCCCCGAAGGCGACCGAGGTCAGGCTGCCGCCCTCCCTGAGCCTGGGCGTAGGTGACAGCGCCCACGTGGCCGCCACCGTCCTCGGCGCGGACGGATCGGTCCTCGAGGACGCGCCGCTGCAGTGGACCAGCAGCCGGCCCGAGGTCGCATCCGTGAGCGCGACCGGCACCGTGCGGGCGCTCGGCGCCGGAACCGCGTCCATTCGCGCCGCCTCGGGCTCGGTCGGAGGCACGACGGAGATCGACGTATCGGCCCCGTCCGAGCCGACGCCGGAGACCCCGCTGCGGGCCGCCCGCCGAAGCCTCGCCTTCCGCGTCTCCGCGGACGGCACCCGGTCCGGTCCGGCGGCCGTGGACATCAGCGGTCCCACGGAAACCGGCCGCTCGTTGGTGACCGACATCGCGTACGCGCCGAACGAGGCTTCCGGCTGGCTGTCGGCCAAGCTCGATCGCTCCGATCCGCCGACCCGGATGGTCGTGTCGCCCGACCGGCCGCCTTCGACTCCCGGCCTCTACGAGGCCACGGTCGTGGTGGGCTGGGAGGGTGGCGGATCCGCCGACACCGTGCAGGTCACCCTGAACGTCGAGCCGCGCCAGCGCACCCAGCCCACCGAGGAGCGGCCCAAGCCTGCCCAGCCCGCTCGACTGACCCCCGAGGAAGCCCATACCAGGGTGTTGAACCAGCTCTTCATTCTCTCCGACGACACGAGCGCGCGCGCCCGGAGGGCCGTCAAGGACACCACGTCCGCCGTGTGGGACGCGACGTACCTCCCCGACACCGTCCGGGCATTCGCGGCATACGCCTATGCCCAGGCCGCGGTGGAGCTCCAGGAGATGGACGACGCACTGAAGTGGGCGCGCCGTGCCTCGACGCTCGCTCCCGCGAGCTCGACCTATCGTGAGTATCTCCGTCAACTGGGCGGAGGGCGGCCATGACGCTTCCGGGATTGGGGGATCGCCCCATCTACGTGCACCTGGCCGCCCTCTCCGATGTCGGCCGGACGCGCACGCAGAACCAGGACTCGTTCCTCGTGGCGGATCTCTCCGGACCGGAAGACGAGGTGGAGGACCCTCTGCGGCTGGGTCAGGGGACCGCGATGCAGGCCGGGCCCTCACGCGGAGACCTGACCCTTCCGCCTCGCGGACTCCTCCTGCTGGTGGCGGACGGCATGGGCGGGGCGGCCGCCGGCGCGGTCGCCAGCGCCCTCGCGGCCCGCACCATCCACGACACGTTGATGTCGCGATGGCACGCCGACCGTGACCTGACGCCCGCGCGGTTCGCGACCCGCTTGTCCGAAGCCGTCGAGGTCGCCAACACGACCCTCCACGAGCGCGCCGAGGACCAGCCCGAGCTCGACGGCATGGGCACCACCGCGACCGTGGTCGGTGTGCTCGAGCAGTACCTCTACATCGCCCAGGTCGGGGACTCCCGGGCCTACGTGTTCCGACGCGGGGAGCTCCGGCAGATCACCCGCGATCAATCGGTCGTCCAGAACCTCGTGGACGCCGGGGAGCTCACCGAGGAGGAAGCCGCGGCAAGCGATCGGCGAAACATGATCCTGCAAGCGGTGGGGGTCGCGCCGGAGGTCGAGGTGGACCTCACGTACCATCTCCTTCGCAAGGAGGACGTCGTCCTCATCTGCTCCGACGGTCTCTCCGGCGTCGTCGAACGGAGCCTCCTGAGCTCGGCGATGCAGTCCTGCCCCGATCCCTCCCAGGCGTGTCGGGTGCTCATCGACATGGCCAACGAGCACGGGGGGCCCGACAACATCACGGCTGTGGTCGCTCGCTTCGACGGCCCCGGCCTGCAAGTGGCGGCCGAAGACGACGAAGTGGGCCGGAAGCCCTTCGAGGCTCCAGGGTCCTGACCCGAGCCGTGGACGCCTGGATCGAGGTCGTCGAGGGAGCACGGGCCGGAACCGTTCACGGCCTGTCGAACGAGCCCGTGATGATCGGCCGCAGCGAGGATGCGCACGTCCGGCTCGACCCCCACGCCGACCTGTCCGTGTCCGGGCGACACGCGCTGCTCGTTCCGTCCTCGGACGGATGGATGGTCCGGGATCTGGGGAGCACGAACGGTACCTGGGTGAACGACCGGCGACTGGAAGGCGATCAGCTCCTGGCGAACGGGGACAGGGTGCGGCTGGGGCCCGACGGCCCGCTCCTGGTGTTCCGGATGGGTGAGCCCGGGACGCTGCGCGTCTCCGCCCGCACGGGACCGAAGTCGGGGGCGAGCTCGAAGGCGGTGCGGCGGGCTGTCATGGCGGTCGCGGGCGTGGCGGTGGTCTCCGGACTCGCCTACGTCGCGGGCCGCAGCGTCACGGGGCGAGAATGGGAGCGCGAGCGGGCGGCCCTCGAGTCACGGATGGACAGCATCCTGGTGGTGACCGAGGCGCGCACGGCCGCGATGCAGGCGAGGAGCGACAGCCTGGCCCAGACCAGGACACGGGTGTCGGGGCTGCTGGAAGCGCTCCAGGAGTCGGAGACCGAGGTGCGCTCGCTCCGAGGCTCGCTCCAATCGGCCAAGGCCGGCGATCTGAACGACGCGGAGGTCGCGCGGCTGCGCCAAAGGCTCCAGACGGTCTCGGTCGCGCTCGAGCGCCAACAGTTGGCGGCTTCACTGGACTTCGCAGCCATCGAGCACGAGACGCGTCCCAGCGTGGCGCAGATCTACGTCCAGACCAAGGAAGGCGTCGTGACCGGGACGGCCTTCGGCGTGAAGGCCGAGGGCGTGCTCATGACCAACCGGCACGTCGTTCGCGGACCGGACGGGACCCTGGAGCCCGAGAAGATCGGCGTGCAGTTCTCGGACTCACGTCAGGTCTGGCCGGCCCACATCGTGGCGGTGTCGACCGAAGGCGATCTTGCCCTGGTTCAAGTGGAGCGGCTGGTCGGGACGATTCCCACCGTGCTCGGATTCGACGCCCGCGCGGACACGCTGGGCTCCGGGACCCCGGTGGCCATGCTGGGCTTCCCGCTGGGCGGTCGGCCGCCCGATGGGAGCGCGGGCGTGGTGCGCCCCCTCCTGACCGCCGGGGTGATCAGCGGATCCCGTGACGGCCAGATCGAGATCCAGGGTTACGGGGAGAAGGGAGCCAGCGGCAGCCCGGTCGTGGACCGGGACGGCCGCGTCGTCGGAATCCTCCTCGGCGGGCGGCAGACCAGCGACGAGCATACGCTCCTCGCCGTACCGGCGAGCGCTGCCTTACGCTTGCTGGGTGGTCGCTGACGGGCTACGCCCGAACGGTGCCGCTCAGCCCCCCTCGCTCGTGAGCTGCTGCAAGGCCTGCTTGGCCTGCACCATGTCCGGGAACTGGTCGGTGATCCGCCTGTAGAGCTCGATCGCCCGGTCCTTGTGCCCACCGTCCGCGAACACCTGGGCCCGCGAGAAGAGCGTGACGGCTTCGGGCGGAATGTGGCGTGACTTCCGCGCCGCCACCGTCTCGGCCGGGAGCTCCGGGAGGTGCACGTCCTTCACGATCTGAGTGGAGAGGTCCACGAGCATGTCGTAGATCTTCTCTTCGCGGTCCTGGACGCTCTCGCTCTTCAGCACGTCGCCCGTTTCGACGTCCACCACGCGGGCGTCCATCCGGAACCGTCCGAAGAGGTCGGTATAGCTCCCGAGAATGACGTACCGGGCGCCCACCAGCTTGCCGATCTGGGCCGCGCCGGCCTTGTCCGTACGCCCCTGCGCCGCCAGGTCCTGCTCGGCGAGCAGGTTGTTCAGGCGGCCGCGCTCGATGATGCGCAGGTGTGAGTTCTGGGACAGCTCGGTCAGGAGCATCTGCTGAAGGCCCACACCCAGATCCGCGAAATCACCCTCGTCCTTCTCGTTTCCGTGGGATCCGCCGTTGTCGAATCTGAGCACCGCGACACCGGGCCGCCGGTCCTGCGTGCTGTCTTGATCCTGAGCCCGGAGGGCACTCGCCCACACGGTCTGCGTCAAGGCGACCGCCACCGAAATCGTCACTAACCTCGCTCGCATACAACCTCCTCGCGTGCTGCTCGAACGTCCGGCCCGCGGCCCCCTCAGGGGTGACTCACCGTCGAAGTTGAACTGATTTTCAATATCTACCTCGCCGGATCGTACCGAAAGGCTCGCGTTCGGGGCATCGTTGCCGTCCGTCACGGCCCCCCCCATATTGCCCCCTACCTTCCGGCTCGGTCCCTCCCCGAGCGGCCCGGCTGCTCAGATGGCCTGGATTCTTCGAAGTCGTCTCCGCGGGTCGCCGACGAGGTCCGGTGGCCGGGTTGTCGGGCCCCTCCAACGCGTCCGAGGCAACCCATGGCTCCTGAACGCTTCATTGGCACCCGGCGGAGCCTCCGCTCGGTCGGGCTTCTTCTGCTCACGGCGGGTCTCTCCTGGGGATGCACCACGGGGGCCTATCGAGCACCCGAGGCGCCCACACCGGAGCAGATCCCGAGCCTCGAGCGGGAGGCGGCAGCCGGCCCCACGGACGTCGATGTCCTGGTCCGCCTGGGAGCCGCCTATCGCGCCGCCGGACGGTTGGACGACGCGCGCCGCGTTCTGCAACAAGCGCTCCGCGTGGACAAGAGCTCGGCGGAGGCCACCTCCGTCCTCGGAATGGTCTACGACGAGTCCGGAGCCGATTCCTCCGCGGTCGACCTCTACCAGAAGTATCTGGCCGAGCATCCCGACGGTCCGCTCGCGAAAGACCTGCGGGAGCGCCTCGCGCTGGTTCGCCGCCGCGCCCTCCAGGCCTCGGTGAAGGAGTCGCTGGCCCGGGAGGCCCAGCTCGCGTCCACCCCGCCCCAGCCACGGACCGTGGGTGTGTTCCCCTTCGCCTATCAAGGACCGGACCAGCGGCTCGAGCCCCTCGGGAGGGCGTTGGCCGAGATGATCACCACCGATCTCTCGCAGACCAACCGCTTGAAGGTCGTGGAGAGACTGCGCGTTCAGCTGCTCTTGAACGAGATGGCGCTGAGCGCCCAACAACGCGTGCAGCCGGCCACCGCGGCCCGGAGCGGGCATCTCCTCGGAGCGGCGCGGATCGTTCAAGGCGTCCTCGACGGCGACGAGAATGATCTGCTGATGCAGGCGGTGGTGGTTCCGGTCACAGGAGACTCGGCCTCCATGGGAGAGCCCCTGTCGGCCCACGACCCCGCACGTCGGTTCTTCGACATGGAGAAGCGGATCGTCCTCGGCCTCTACCAGGACATGGGCATCGAGCTCACCCCGGCCGAGCGTGAGGCGGTGCTTCATCGACCGACGGACAACCTGAACGCGTTGCTGGCCTTCGGGCTCGGCCTGGAAGCCCAGGACGCGGGACAGTTCCAGCAAGCCGCCGCCCACTTCACCCAGGCTGCCACGCTCGACCCCGGGTTCACGTCCGCCGCCGCCGCGGCTCAGGCGGCCCAGGGGCTGAACGTGGCCCAGAACCTCGACATCGGCTCCATGGTCCAGACCGGCCTCGCGGACGTGGGGGCCGCCAACACGGCCTACGACCAGTGGGTCGCCCGCGTGACCTCCTTCACCGACCTGGAGGGTCTGCTGCCGGGCATCCTCTCGCGTGACCCGGTGCCGGAATTGCTGGGCAAGGAAGGGCTCAGCGGCACGGGAGCCTCCGTCGAGATCATCATCACGCGGCCGGGAGGTGGGCAATGAACGCGCTCGGCGGACTCGGCAAGCGGGCGGCCGCCCTCGCGACGATCTGGGCCTGCGCGGCGGCGCTCCCCCTCGCGGCGCAGGTCGCCCACCCGACGGTAGGCGCCTCGCTCTGGATGCAGCGATACACGTTCGGCGACGCGGCCGCGCTGGGCGTCAAAAGCCTCACCCAGACCTCGCTCAACTTCTCGGCGGCGACCCCGCTCGGCGCCCATGTTTCGCTCGGCGTGAGCGGAGCCTGGGCCAAGGGAGACATGGACCCGGGCGACGGATCCAAGATGAAGATCACGGGGCTCACGGACACTCAGGTGAGCCTCACCCTGTCGCCCAACGAGTTCTTCAAGGTGTCCGGCGTCTTCCTCGCGCCCACGGGTAAGGAGACCCAGACCCTCGAGGAAGCCATCGTGGCCGGAGCCATGGCCTCCGACCTCTTCCCGTTCAAGATCTCCAACTGGGGAAGCGGAGGAGGAGGAGGCGTCAACGCCTCCATGGTCCGTCCGCTCGGCTCGGTGGGCGTAGGGCTGTCGGTGGGGGTCATCGCAGGCCGTCAGTTCCAGCCCCTCGAAGGGGGCCAATTCCAATACCGACCCGGGACGCTGTTCAGGATCGTGGGAGCGTTGGACGGAACGGTGGGCGAGGCCGGAAAGGCGTCGTTCCAGATCGCCTATCATCGATACGGTCAAGACAAGATCGACGGGCAGAACCTGTTCCAATCGGGAGACCGCCTCCAGGCGCTGGCGAGTCTCGCCTTCCCGGTCGGAGCCGGCGCCAGCGGGATCACGTACGCCAGCGTGACCCACAGGCAGCACAGCAACCTCCTGGCGGCCGTCCCGTACGCTCAGGACTTTCCCTCCCAGAACCTCTTCCTGATCGGGACGGGATTCCGGGTGCCGGTCGGAAGCAACGTGCTTCAGCCCGACGCCGAGATCCGCGTCCTGCGAAGCTCGAACTCCGGGGGCCAGGGCTTCGACATCGGCCTTGGAACGAGCCTGGAGCTCCGCAGCGGGAGCACGACGTTCGCCCCCGCGGCGCGCATCCACTTCGGACAGCTCCAGGTCGTCTCGGGCTCCAAGGGAGGGCTGTTCGCCTTCGAGCTCGGCCTGACCGCGCGCGTGCGAGGTGGCTCATGAGCGCCCGAGGGAGGACGGCGACGACGCGCCGCTGGAGCGCCCTGCTGGTGAGCCTGCTCACCGTGTTCTCGGTCGCATGTGAGGGCGGCGACCCCGCCTCCTCGGACGCGCCACTACGGCCGGCGGAGGTGGCCCTCGCGATCTCCATGCAGGCGGCGGCCACGGGAGGTGGAGAGGCCGAAGCTTACGCCGCGGTGAACGGCATCGAGATCGTCATCATGTCCGCGGGCAGCGCATGCAGCGACGGCGTTACGAACCAAGTCGCTTGCCCCATCCTGTTCGACCAGACCTTCCCCTACGATCCGAAGGCCAGCGAGACGCGCATTCCGATCAGCGTCGCCGTCGATGGTGAGACCCAGGCGACACTGGCGACCACACTGTTCGGAGGCGACGTCCCCCTGTTCACCGGCACAGCGCCTTTGCTGCTTTCACCTACCGAGGTCGCGACCGCGAACCTGGTCCTGGTTCCCGTGGCGGCCTCGATCTCGGTGCCGGACACCCTGCCACCCCTGGTCTCGATCAACGAGACGCGGGCGCTTCCGGGCAAGATCCTGTTCGCCACCGGCGACAGCGCCGCGAGCCTCCACCTGACGTGGACGTCGCTCACCCCGCAGACCGTCACCGTGCAGACCTCGGGCACGACGAGCTCCGTGGTCGCGGTGTCGCCCGGGATCGGGAGTCTCATCGCGTCCTACGGAGCGTTCTCCCAGAACGTCAGCGTGCGCGTACAACAGGTGACCGCCCAGGTGGACCTGCAGCCGGCCTCGACCTCCCTCCTGGCCGGAGATACCACTCGACTGACGGCGACCCCGCTCGACGCGGGCGGGACCGCGATCCCGGGCCGCACCGCCACGTGGGGCTCGTCGGACTCCACCGTCGCCATCGTCGACCCCAGGGGCCTCGTACAGGGCATGGGCGCCGGCACCGCCACCATCTCCGCGACGATCGACGGAGTGGCGGGCGACGCGACGGTCACGGTGGGAGCTCCGCCCGGCGTGAAGCCGCTCGCACCCACCGGGGTCACCGGGAGCGACGCTTACCTGCAGGGAACGGTCAACCCGAACAACGACCCGACCAATGGCTGGTTCGAGTGGGGTACGGATCCCCGGTTCGGGAGCTATGCGCAGACCACCCCGAAGAGCGTCGGCTCGAGCATCGGTGACGTGACGATCAGCGAGTTCGTGACGGGGCTCAAGCCCGACAACACCTACTACTATCGGGTCGCTGCCTCGAATACGGCGGGCACCGTCCGGAGCGCGGCCACGTCGTTCCAGACCCAGCCGATCGCGCCGTCGAACTTCAGCGCCAGCTTCGACGGGGACCTCTACATGAACTGGCAGGACAACAGCGTCACCGAGACCTCGTTCGTGGTCGAGCGCAGCACCACGTCCGCCACGGCCGGCTTCACGACCTCGAGCACGTGGGGAGCCAACGCCACGGGCGGGTCGGAGGCACCCCCCTTCCCCGCGCAGGTGCTCTACTACAGGGTGAAGGCATGCAACGGCTTCGGGTGCTCGCCGCCGTCCAACGTGGACACGCTCATCGCGCAGAATCCGTCCATCCAGGGAACCCTCTATCTCTGCTACGCTCCGGGAACGGCGAGCTGCATCGCCTACGTATCCCAGACCGTGTCGCTCAGCGGAGCCGCGACCGACTCCACCGTCTCGGACGCGACGTACGGCACGTACTACTTCTATACCGGGCTCACCGGAGGCTCGACCTATACGGTCAGCGTGCGCGACGTCGCGTGCCAGTCCGCCTTCAGAACGAACCAGTTCACGGTCACGCCGGGCTGGGGCGAGTCGCTGACCGTGGATTTCTATGCCGACACCGTTCTGTGCGCCGCTCCGGGGATGGTGGCCCGAGACTCCGGCCCCTTCGATCCGGTCGTGGCCCGGTTCCTCGGCATCGATGACGGATCGACCGGGGCCCGGGCGGGACCCGCACCGCGCTGACGTGTCGAGGCGCGCGGCGGCGGGCGCAAAGCCGCCGCGCGCCTCGGACTCCATCTGCTCAGGAGGCCATCATGAAGACCGCCGGAAGTCGCGTACTCTGCACCTCTCTACTTCTCTTCGTGCTCTGGTCGTGCGGCGGAGGCTCCGACTCCGGAGGGAGCGCGTCCAACGGTGGGACGGCGGCCGCGCAGCGTGTCAACGCCTGCAGCCTCCTCACCGCGGCGGACGTCGGTGCCGCGATGGGCGAGACGTTCGCAAAGGGACGTCTCGACGAGCACGGGACCGGAGCCGGTGAGCACTACTTCTCCATCTGCGTGTTCAGCCCGGTCGACTCGACGTCGCTCGCCTCGTTGGCGCTCACCGCCCGTCCGGCACCGGAGGTGACGGACCCGGCGGCGGCCCTCGAGGCCCAAGCGCAGGACATCCGAGAGAACGCGGCCCCCGACTTCGCCTTCGACTCCGTGCCGGAGTTGGGGCCGGGAGCCGGGTGGGACGGCGCATCCCATCAGCTCACGATCTTCCGGCCGGGCCTGATGCTGATCCTGAGCGGCCAGGGGAACGGGGACCTGCGCGCTCCTCTCGTCGAGCTCGGGAAGAAGGCAGTGGCAGCCGCGAATGCCGCAAAGTAGGTCGAAGACGCTCGCCCGGCTCCTCGCCGTTGCCGGGCTGTTGTTCCTGCCCACGAGGGTCGCCGAGTCACGGCCGCCCAGCTCACCAAGCACGGCCGATGAGGCGACTCCGCCGCTCGCGTCCTCGCGGGGCGGCGCTTCCGAGCCGGCCGACTCGACCTGGGAGGTCTACGCGGTCCGCTACGCGACCGTGCCCGACTACCCGGTCGCCGGCCTCGTGGCCGGCGCCGACACCACGCGGCGGACCGACCTGGCCATGACGCTGTGGGTGCTGCGCGGAGAGGACGG
>CAZVYM010000011.1:0-44949 GCA_964630935.1 uncultured Gemmatimonadaceae bacterium
CTGCCGATCGCCCCCCGTGAGCTCCGCCTCCCGGGGGGCGTTCCTTTGCCCCTCATGTCCCCCGTCTTCTCGGCACCCCGTTGCCGCAGATCACCCCCGGCACGACCTTGCCGTCCATGAATCCCGTTCCGGACATGAAGACACGGGCTGGCTACGTCACCCTCGTCGGACGCCCCAATGCGGGCAAGTCCACGCTGCTCAACCACCTCGTGGGTCAGCATCTCTCGATCGTCACGCCGAAGGCCCAGACGACCTGGCAACGGGTCACCGGCATCCTGACGCTCGACGACGCTCAGCTGATCTTCCTCGATACGCCGGGCCTGCTATCCGCCGGGGACCTCCTCCAAAGGGCCATGCTCGGAGCCGCGCTCGAGGCCATCCACGAGGCCGACGTGGTTCTCGCGGTCGTGGATACAACACGGCCGCCTGCAGGGAGCGGTGCCGACCGGTTGGAGGCCGCCCTTTCGGAGATCCGGGCCCCGACGCACGTGGCGCTCAACAAGATCGACACCGCACCGTCCGGGCTGGTGGCCGAATGGACTCGGTGGTTCGATCGTCGCCCGACGGCCCGCCTGCACGAGATCTCGGCGCTCGACGGAACGGGCGTGGAAGACCTGCTCGCCGCCGTGCGCGACGATCTGCCTGAGAGCCCATTCCTGTATCCCCCCGACGACGTCGCCTCCGAGCCCACCCGGTTCTTCGTCGCGGAGCTGGTGCGGGAGACCGTCTTCGAGCAGTTCCACGAGGAGATTCCCTATTCGGTCTTCTGCCATGTCGAGGAGTTCAGGGAAGAGCAGGATCCGATCTACATCCACGTCGACATCTACGTCGAGCGCCCGTCACAGAAACGCATCCTCGTCGGTGCAGGGGGGACGGCGATCCGGGAGCTGGGTCGAGCCTCGCGGGAGAAGATCGAGCACTTTCTGGGGCGGCGCGTGTATCTGGAGCTTTGGGTCAAGCCCCTCAAGGCGTGGCGAAAGAACAGGGCCCATCTCGGGCGGCTGGGATTTCGTGTTCCTCAAGACGACGATGCACGCGACTCGTAAGCTCTCGACCCTGGTGCTCACGGGCGCCCTCGCGGTCCTGGTGGCGGCCCCGGTGACCGCGCAAAGCCAGACACCGTCCGGCAACGATCCGTCCTCGACGGAAGGCGCCCTCTTCCTCCTGCTGCCCGTGGGAGCCCGAGCGGTCTCGATGGGACGTGCCATGACGGCGCTCGAAGGGCCGGAGTCCGCCTTCTGGAATCCCGCCGGCCTCGCCGGCGTCCGACACAGCCAGGTGGTGATCTTCCGGGGTGACAACCCGGTGGGGCCCGCCACGGCCATCTCGATGCTTCTCGTCAAGAACCACGTCGGAACCATCGGACTGTCGTACTTCCTGCTCGACGGAGGCACACAGGAGCTCCGCGACGCCTACGGCAACGACCTCGGGACGATCTCGGTCCGCAACCACCTGGGCGTGGCCTCCGCGGCCGCACGGCTGGGGAAGCGGGTGAACATCGGCGTGAACCTGAAGCTCGTCCAGTTCCGCTTCTCCTGCCGAGGCCTGTGCACCGATGCCGGCATCACGGCCACGACCTACGCGATCGACGGAGGCCTCCAGTTCGTTCCGGCAGACAGCAGCGACCTGCCCCTCAGGATCGGAGCCACCATCGCGCACCTCGGTCCGCGTCTTCAGGTCCGCAACGCGGAGCAGGCCGACCCGCTTCCTACGCGTATTCGTCTGGCGGCGGCCTACGACGTGGTGCGCTCGTTCTTCGACACCGATCAGATGAATGGGTGGGTCACGGTGGAATTGCAGGAGAGGATGCGCGATCCAGGCTCGCCGTCCCTCTACCTGGGCTCGGAATTCAAGGCGGGCGGAACCGACCAGCTCGCGCTACGTGCCGGCTACGTGGTCGGTGACCTCGACCAGGAGAACGGAGCCCGCGTGGGACTCGGACTTCGTCACGAGCGCTTCGAGCTGTCGATCGCCAAGTCCCTGGCGGTCTCGACCCTCACGGGCGAGACCGAGCCGGTGTACGTCACATTCGCCGTAGACTTCTGATGCGGCTGTGCGGGAAGAGCGCGTGCGTCGCGCTCCTCCTCCTCTCCATCGGCGCGCGCGCGGTGCGGGCCCAGGTCGAGAATCCGGCCGTCGTCTCCGGCATGAGACCCGCGAACGCCTTTCGGCCGGACGACACGGCGGAAGGGACCGCGTCGCTGACCTCGTCGCTCCTCTCGCTCGCGCTGCCCGGCGCCGGTCAGGTTCGCGAGGGCCGCACCCGTGCATGGGCCTACCTGGCCTTCGAGGCGGCGGCATGGACCGCTCACCTCGCAGAGCAGGCGCAAGGCAGGCGGTACAGGACCCGATACCGCGACTTCGCCTGGACGAACGCCCGCGTCCGCACGGTGCCCCGTGAAGACGGCGACTGGGCCTATTACGAGACCATGTCGCACTGGATGCGCTCCGGAGCCTACGACCGCGATGGAGCTCAGGCCGGGGTCCAGCCCGAGCTGGACCCGACGACCTTCAACGGGGCGGTGTGGGCGCTGGCTCGGGACATCTACTTTCCTCCGGGATCGCCGGTCTCCGAAGGAGATCCCGCCTACACTCGCGCTCTGGCGTACTACGAGGCGAGGGCCTACAGCGCTTCGTTCCTGTGGGACTGGAGCCCGGACCCCGGCGCCCAGACCGAGTACGGGCATCTGATCGACCGGAGCGATGCCGGCTTTCGTCGTGCGACCATCGCCCTCGGCGCGGTCTTCGCGAACCATCTTGTCAGCGCCGCTGACGCCTTCCTCACCGGTCGCGGGCCCGAAGAGCCTCCCCACATCTCCGTCCGACCCGACCTGACGAGCTGGGGCACACGTTGGACGGCCCGCATCCGCATCCCCTTGTCGAGATGAAGAGAAGCCACCGAGATGAGCAGGGACTCGACCAGCGGGTCCAGGCGGCGCTGCGCGCTTCCGGGCGAGGTCCTCTGAAGCCCAAAGAGCTGGCGAAGCTCCTGGACGTGCCCACGGCAGACTATCGTGGGTTCAAGAACGCGCTCCGGAACATGGAGCGTGCCGGCGCCATCTACCGGGTCAAGGGCAACCGCTATGGCGTACCCGACGCCATGGACCTCGTCACGGGCATCACCTCCCTGACCCGTAGCGGGGATGCCTTCGTGCGACCCGTGGAAGGCGGCACGGACGTGTTCGTCCCGGCGGCCGATGTCGGATCCGCGATGAACGGCGACCGCGTGGTGGCCCGAATCGAATCCCGTCCGCGCGCTCGCAGCCCGGTGGCACGCATCATCAAGGTGCTGGAGCGGGCGCACGGTACGGTTGTCGGCACGCTCCACCGTGGTCGGCGCTTCGCGTACGTCGTGCCCTTCGACAAGCGCCTGCCGAGAAACGTGCTCGTCCCGCCGGGACAGGAAGGAGGAGCCGAGGATGGCGACGTCGTGGTGGTACGCCTGGTCTCCTACGGGGACCGCACGCCCGCACCCGAGGGGGACGTCGAGCGCGTCCTCGGCTCGCTGTCCGAGCCGGGCGTCGACGTGCTGGCGGTGGCCCACGGGTACGGGCTGGCCCTCGAGTTTCCTCCCGAGGTTCTGCGGGCGGCCGAAAAGGCGGCGAGCCTCGACGTCTCGCCCGAAGGGCGCGTCGACAGAACCGACCTCCTGGTCTTCACCATCGATCCGAGCGATGCCAAGGATCACGACGATGCGCTCTCGGTCGAGTCACTGCCGGACGGTCGGTGGGAGGTCGGAATCCACATCGCCGACGTCTCCCATTTCGTGCCGCGTGGAGGGCCCGTCGATCGAGAGGCATTCGCGCGCGGGACCAGTGTCTATCTGGTCGACCGAGTGATCCCGATGCTTCCCGAGCGGCTCTCGGGAGACATGTGCTCCTTGCGTCCCGAGGTGGACCGGTTCGCGGTTTCCCTGTTCGTGACGCTGGACGTGACCGGACAGGTCCTGGAGCGTCGCTATGAGCGCTCGCTGATTCGAAGCAAGCACCGCCTCTCGTACGAAGAGGTCCAAGGTGTCCTCGACGGCCAGCGGTCCGTCGCACCGGAGACCGACGATGCCCTCCGCCGACTCGACGACCTGGCGCGGGCCGTTCGTCGAAAGAGGGTCGCCCGGGGCTCGTTGGACCTCGACCTGCCCGAGGCGCGAGTGATCCTGGACGAGGAAGGGCTCCCGGTCGACATCCAGAAAGTCGAGCGCCTGGAGAGCCACCGACTCGTGGAAGACTTCATGATCCTGGCCAACGAGGTGGTCGCCAACGACGCCGAAGCCCGCGAGCTTCCGGTGCTCTTCAGGGTGCACGAGCCGCCGACCCGCGACGGCAGGGCCGAGCTCGAGGAGTTCCTCGGACGGTTCGGACTCCACCTGCCGCGACGCAGGTCCCTCAAGCCCAGGGACGTCCAAGCCCTCCTGAGCTCCGTGAGGGGGCGGCCCTACGAGAGCATCGTGTCCATGGTCGTCCTGCGCTCACTGCAAAGGGCGCGCTACGACGCCGAGAACCTGGGCCACTTCGGCCTCGCCTCCCGCGCGTACCTCCACTTCACGTCGCCCATCCGACGCTATCCGGATCTGCTGGTCCACCGCGCGGTCGTGCGGTCGCTGGTGGACGGGGAGACGGCAGAGGCCTGGGACCCCGAAGACCTGGCCAGCGTAGCCGTGCAGGCGAGCGCACGGGAGCGCGCCGCGGACGATGCGGAACGGGACTCCGTGGCGCTCAAGAAGGTCGAGTTCATGGAGCGTCACCTCGGCGACGAGCTCGACGGAAGCATCTCCGGGGTGTTGGCGTTCGGATTCTTCGTGACCCTCGATGCCTACTACGTCGACGGGTTGGTGCACGTGAACAGCCTCAGCGACGATTTCTATCGTCTCGACGAGGATGCGCACGCACTCCGGGGTACGCGGGGCAGGAGGCGCTATCAGCTCGGAGACCGTGTGCGCGTCCAGGTGGCACGAGTGGACAAAGAGGAGCGCCACGTGGACTTTCTTCTGGTGCGCAAGCTCGAGCGCAGCGTAGTTTGACACTGACCTTGGCAGCGCGGTAACCTCTTTCGCCTGCGCACGCCCCCCTGCGTGAGGTCGCATGACTTCGGAAAAGACCATCCTCTACTTTGGACCCGGGCGACCGGATCCCACGCCGCTCATCACCCGCTTCGGCGAGCAGCATGAGTTGGTCGTCATGCCCGTGTCCGAGCCGGACGAGGTGCGCGCCTTGCTGAATCGCTCGTTCCCCAAGTGCGTCGTGGTGAACACGGGGACCGACGCGGCCGCGGTGCTCGATCTGGTGCGGGGCCTCAAACAGGACGCGTTCACGGGAATCGTGCCGGTCGTGGCCATGATTCCCCCGGCAGAGCCGGAGCTCGCCGCGGAGTGTCTGGCCGCGGGTGCCGACGAGGTGATCCACGAGGGGCTTCCGGAGCGAGAGAAGCGGCTCAGGCTGGACCAGGTGCTCAACCGGGCCGACCGCGACGTGAGCGTCCACCCGACCACACGTCTCCCGGGAACGAACCACATCGCCCGTGACATGGCGCACCGCTTGTCCATAGGCGAACGCTTCGCCGTCTGCTACGCCGATCTGGACCATTTCAAGGAGTTCAACGATCGGTACGGCTACGCGTCCGGCGACGGTGTGATCCGGCTCTTGTCGCGGATCCTGCGTGACATGGTGCGGGGGCTGGCGCCCGAAGGATTCGTCGGCCACATCGGAGGAGACGACTTCATCTTCAACGTGCCGCTCCACTATCTCGAGCGGACGTGTGACGAGATCATCCGGCTCTTCGATGAGCTCATCCCGTACCAATACACCGAGGAGGACCGGCGCGCCGGCTATTTCCTCGGAAAGGACCGGCGCGGGGAGATTCACCGGATCCCCCTCATGACCTTGTCGATCGGCGTCGTGACCAATCAGTTCCAGGTGTTCGCCCACCCGGGGCAAATCAGTGAGCTCGCGGGTGAGATGAAGACCTACGCCAAGACGCTGCCCGGCTCGGTCTATGTGGTCGACCGGCGGCATCAGGCGCCCACTCTCGAGACCGCGTCCGCGGGCGACGCGGAGATGCTGGCGGATTCGCGGATGAAGAATCGGCCTGCAAAGTCCACCACCTGAATCCTCAAGAAGTCGATCATGGTCATTACGGTCCAGTGTCCTTCCTGCGCGACCTCGTTTCCCGTGGATCCGGCGAAGGTGCCGGAGGGCGGCGTGAACGCCCGCTGCAGTGTATGCAGTGCCATCTTCCGCGTGGAGAGCGCCTCGGCGGTGGATGCTGCTGCCGCTCAGGACTTCGAGGCTCCCGAGGAGGCGGTACGGCCGTCCGAAGAAGCGGCTACCCTCCCCGAGGAGGGGGCCGAGCCCGCGGCGACGGAGGCGGACGAGGCGACGGAAGCGGCCGTGTTCGAGCCCGTCGAGCCGGAAGTGGCCGAGCCCGCGGCGACGGAAGCGGCCGTGTTCGAGCCCGTCGAGCCGGAAGTGGCCGAGCCCGCGGCGACGGAAGCGGCCGTGTTCGAGCCCGTCGAGCCGGAAGTAGCCGAGCCCGAGGCGACGGAAGCGGCCGTGTTCGAGCCCGTCGAGCCGGAAGTAGCCGAGCCCGAGGCGACGGAAGCGGACGAGGCGATCGAAGCGGACGTGTTCGAGCCCGTCGAGCCCGAGCTCGCCGGCTTCGATTCCACGGATACGTGGGTCTTCGAAACCGAGCAGGACCTCGATGCGTCCGCGTTGGACATCGAGCCGATGGGAACGGTCGAGTCGACGCTGGCGAACGTTCGCGAAGAGGTGGGAGAGACCACCCGGGGCGACATTCCGGCGTTCGAGACTCCGGAGCCGTCAACGGAGGCCGCACGTGAGGAGGAAGCCGGTCTCGAGCACGGCTTCGAGACGGAGCCCCCATTGGACACGGAGCCGACGGTCGAGATGGAAACGGTGACGGAGCTGCCTCCCCTGGAATCGGAGACCGTCGGGCTGGAGACCGCCGAGCAGCCCGAGGTGGCCGCCGAGCGAGAGCCAGAGGCGGAGGCGCCCACCGAACCCGAGGCCCCGGCCGCGAAGCCACAGGGGTTCACGTTCGGGCACCGAGACCCTCACGACAAAGCTCGTCGCCTGGCACGGGTGCTGGTGTCCGACATGATCATGTACAACCCCGACCGTCACGAGCGGGCCCTGGCCGGCGGCACGCTCAAGGAAGACTTCGACGACGAGATCACCAAGTCGTGGCGGGAGTACGTGGACCAGGTGGGCGACGAGATCGCCAATGGAACGAGCTACTGGTCGGATGCACTGAACGAGGTGCTCGCGAAGGGCGAGCAGCTCTTCTGAGCTGGGCTTCCGGCCGGGACGGGGCGGCCGTTGATGGCCCCGCGTCGCGCCGGTATATTGCACGCGTTGGGGCAATCGGAGGGGCCGTCCGACAGGGGCGGCCCCTTTCGTGCATTTCGACTCGGAACCTCATACGGGCACTCGAATGACGAACGAACAGGCGCAGGAGCTCTCCGAGTTGGAGGAGAGGATCCAAGACCTCAGGGGGTATCTTTGACGTCGACACTCGTCGCGAGAGGCTGAGCGAGCTCGAGCAGGCGATGGCGCAGCCCGGATTCTGGGACAACCAGGAGAAGGCCCGCGAGACCATCGACGAGAACAACCGCCTCAAGGGCTGGGTGGACCCATGGACGGACCTTCGCCGGAAGGTCACCGACCTCGAGGAGTTGGCTCAGCTCCTGGAGGACGAGCCGGACGAGGAGCTCGAAAAGGAGTGGACCGCCGAGCTGCAGAAGGTCTCGGAGCGTGTCGACACCCTCGAAGTCCGCACGATGCTCCAGGGAGAGGACGATCATCGTGAGGCGATCGTCACGATCCATCCGGGTGCGGGGGGGACGGAGTCCCAGGATTGGGCCGAGATGCTGACTCGCATGTACACCCGTTGGTCGGAGCGGCGAGGCTTCGACGTTCGCGTCCTCGACCTCCAGCCCGGAGAAGAGGCCGGAATCAAGAGCGCGACGCTCGAGATCAAGGGAGAGAGCGCCTACGGCTATCTGAAGGCGGAAGCCGGGGTGCACCGCCTCGTGAGGATCTCCCCGTTCGACGCCCAGTCACGGCGGCATACCTCGTTCGCCAGCGTGTTCGTGTACCCGGCCGTGGACGACGACATCGAGATCGATATCGACGAGGACGACCTCCGAATCGATACGTACCGCGCGTCGGGTGCGGGAGGACAGCACGTCAACAAGACCGATTCGGCCGTGCGGATCACGCACGAGCCCACGGGTATCGTGGTTTCGTGCCAGCAGGAGCGCTCCCAGCACAAGAATCGGTCGACGGCCATGAAGATGTTGCGCGCGGCACTCTACCGGCACGCTCAGGAGGAGAAGGAGCGAGAGCGCGAAGCGCTCGAGGCGACCAAGACCGACATCGCGTGGGGCAACCAGATCCGGTCCTACGTATTCCAGCCCTACACCATGGTCAACGACCACAGGACCGAGCTGAAGATCGCGGATGTCCAACGTGTCATGGACGGGGACCTCGACCCGTTCATCGAGGCGTACTTGAAGCAGTTCGGAGCCGTCTCGAAGAGCTGACCCCGACACGGACGTGTGGACGCCCCTCGATCGACGGGCCCAAACGAAAGGCGAAACGAAGAGCGGGCATGGAAGACCTCAACCAGGTGCTCAGGATCCGGCGGGAGAAGCTGGCCACGCTTCAGGAGCGTGGTATCGAGGCGTTCGCCTACGGCTTCGACCCGACGCACGACTCCGCCCGGGCCGTCGACCTCTTCACGACTGCCGAAGAGGGGGAGTCGCTCTCCGAGGAGGGAGCCACCGCCGGCGTCCGGGTGGGCGGCCGGATCGTCAGCTGGCGCTCCCACGGCAAGAGCGCCTTCGCCCACGTCGAGGACGCGGCCGGCCGCATCCAGCTGTACTTCCGACTCGACGCGCTCGGCGAGCAGTCCTTCGCCGACCTGGATCTGCTCGATCTGGGAGACTGGATCGGCGTAGAGGGACCGGTGTTCCGGACGCGGATGGGCGAGGTGACGATCCGAGTGGAATCCTGGCAGCTCCTGTCGAAGTCGCTTCGGCCACTCCCGTTCGGAAAGGTCGAGACGGACCCCGAGAGCGGCGAGCAGACCGTCCATTCCGGATTCGCCGACACGGCGTCTCGATACCGACAGCGTTACGCGGACCTGGCCGTCCATCCGGACGTTCGTCGGGTCTTCCGAACGCGAGGCCGTATCATCAGCGAGCTCAGGAGGTTTCTCGACGGAGAGGGCTTCCTCGAGGTGGAGACCCCCGTCCTCCAGCCCCTGTACGGCGGTGCTTCGGCCCGACCGTTCATCACGAGCCACAACGCGCTCGACCGGGAGCTCTACCTGCGCATCGCCGACGAGCTCTACCTCAAGCGGCTCATCGTCGGGGGGCTCGACCGCGTCTACGAGATCTCGAAGGACTTCCGCAACGAGGGCATCGATCGGCTCCACAACCCGGAGTTCACGATGCTCGAGTGGTACCAGGCCTTCGCCGACTACGAGGATCAGATGGAGCTCGTCGAGCGCATGATCCTCCACGTCGTGGACCGGGTCATCGGCCAGCGCACGGTCAGGTACGGAGACGACGAGATCGCCTTCGAGCCGCCTTTTCCCAGGATCCGGCTGCTGGAGGCTCTGTCCGAGGCGCTCTCGGACGACGTGAACGAGCTTCCCGACGACGAGCTTCGCAGGCGGGCCGAGGACCTGTCCATCCCCGACCTCGCGGGTGCCGGGCGGGGAAAGCTGGTGGACAAGCTGTTCGGCGAGTTGGTCGAGCCCGGCCTCGTTCAGCCGACCTTCGTGATCGACCATCCGAAGGAGTTGAGCCCGCTGGCCAAGCCCAAACGGGGTGATCCGAGGCTCACCGAGCGATTCGAGCTGTACATTGCCGGGATGGAGATCTTCAACGCGTTCTCCGAGCTCAACGATCCGCTGGATCAGCGTCAGCGTCTGGAGGCGCAGGCCGAGCTGCGGGCGGCGGGCGACGACGAGGCGCAGCAGATCGACGAGGACTTCATCCGGGCGCTCGAGTACGGCATGCCACCCACGGGCGGGGTGGGGATGGGCGTCGATCGGTTCGTCATGATCCTCACCAATCAGTCTTCCATCCGCGACGTGATCCTCTTCCCGATTCTCAGGTCGGACGAATGAGGCCCCGACCGCAGACGCCGGGAGGACGGCGATGAAGGGACTCCACTGGTACATCGCGCGCCACTACCTGGGCGCGGGACGGAAGGGCCTCCTGTCGCTCATCACCTGGATCGCCCTCGGGGGCGTGACCGTAGGGGTCACCGCGCTCGTGGTCGTGATGGCCGTGATGGCCGGCATGCAGGGCGACCTGCGTGCGAAGATCCTCGAGTCCACGCCTCACGTGATGGTGCTCGAGCAGGGCCAGAGCCTGCGCATGAGGCACTGGCAGTCGGTCCTCGATACGGTGCTCTCGGTCAAGGGCGTGGTCGGAGCCGCCCCGTTCGTCCTGACCCAGGTGTCGCTCGTGAGCGGAGGCCAGGACGGGGAGGACTACTCGCAGCCCGCCGAGCTCTACGGCGTCTCGATCGACACGACGCGTGGGGCCCCGACCGAGATGGAGCGGAAGATCATCCAGGGCGCGCTCGACTTGAAGGCGCCGGCCTCCGGGCTGCCGCCTCTGCTCGTCGGAAGCGGGCTCGCCAATCGGATGCAGCTCTTCAAGGGCGACACGGTCGTGGTCGTGGCGTTCGAGAACCTGAAGCACGACATCATGGGCTCTCTCGTGCCGACGATGCGCCAATACCAGGTGACGGGCACCTTCACGACCGGGATGTACGACTACGATACCGGAAACGTCTACACGACCCTCGCCGCCTCCCAGGATCTGCTTGGGATCGAGCGCTCGAATCAGGTCTCCGGCATCGGCGTGCGCACGGTGGACCCGGGCGAAGCCACGGCGATCGGCGACACGATCCAGGCGCGCCTTGGCCTCCCGTACTACGTGACGAGCTGGATCACCACGAACAGGGAGCTCTTCAGCGCGCTCAAGCTCGAGAAGCTCGCCATGGGCCTCATCCTGTTCCTGATCGTGATCGTGGCCGCCTTCAACATCGTCAGCACGCTGGTCATGGTGGTGGCCGATCGCACGAGGGAGATCGGCATCCTCAAGGCGATGGGGATGACCCGGAAGGGCATCCTCCGCGTGTTCGTGCTCCAGGGAGCCTGGATCGGCATCATCGGCACGGGCGCGGGCACGATCTTCGGCGTCACGCTCTCGTGGGCGCTGGATCACTACCAGCTCATCCGCATCCCCCCGGAGGTGTACTTCATCGACCACCTGCCGGTGACCCTGCAATGGACCGACGTCTTGACCATCGTCGCCGCCAGCGTCGTGGTCGCGTTCGCCGCGACGGTCTATCCCGCCTTCCGCGCGTCCCGCCTCGAGCCCGTGGACGCCATCCGTCATGAGTGAGGTCCCCTCCATGTCGACAGACGCCACCGCTCCCGTCGAGGCGCGAGATCTGAAGAAGAGCTACGTCGCCGGGGACGGAAGCGAACTCGAGGTGCTACGGGGTGTAAGCGTCCGCGTCGAGACCGGCGAGGCGGTCGCGATCATCGGAGCGAGCGGGGCGGGGAAGTCCACGCTCCTCCATCTTCTCGGCGCCCTGGACGGTCCGACCGGCGGGGAGGTGTTGGTGGGGGGGCGGCCCGTGGCCGGCTTGAGCGACGAAGAGCTGGCGGTGATCCGCAATCGCCACATCGGGTTCGTGTTCCAGTTCCATCATCTCCTACGAGAGTTCACGGCACTGGAGAACGTCATGATGCCGGCGCTCCTGGCGGGAACCGACATGGATGTGGCGCGGGATTCGGCACGGCAGCTGCTGGACGCGGTCGGCGTGGCCCGACGCGAGGAGCACAAGCCCCGGCAGCTGTCGGGCGGCGAGCAGCAGCGGGTGGCGGTCGCTCGCGCGCTGGTGAACCAACCCCTGGTGCTGCTGGCCGACGAGCCCTCGGGCAACCTCGACAATCAGGCGAGCGCACGACTGCACGACCTCCTGTTCCGCCTCAAGGAAGATCGGCACCTGTCCATGGTGATCGTCACGCACAACCACGACCTGGCGGGACGAGCGGACCGGGCTCTCCTCTTGAGCGAAGGTCGGCTCCAACCGACCGTTGAGGTGTAGGGACGGTCGGAGACCCGACCACGGAAGGACAAATCAGGCGTGAGCGACGAAGGAATATGGTCTGTGACATATGCGGTTCCGGTGAAGCGGTCGTCGAGCTGACCCAGATCGTGAACAACGAAGTGTCGACGAGTCATCTCTGCGAGAAGTGCGCCGCGGCGAAAGGCCTCGACACCACACCGGAGCCGACGAACTTTCCGCTCACGGATTTCCTGGCCCAGATGGGCGAGGAATCGGCCGGCGAAGAACGGCCGTCGACGGTTCGATGCACCTTCTGCGGGCTCACGTTCGCCGACTTCCGGGAGACGGGACGTCTGGGCTGTCCCCACTGCTACACGACGTTCGAGACCCATCTGCGCGGACTGTTGAGGCGTATCCACGGCGGCACCCAGCACGTCGGAAAGGTCTACCTGCAGCCGGACCCGACGGCCGGCGAGATGCAGAAACGGCTCGACGGACTCCGCCGGAAGCTGGACCGGGCCGTCGACTCGGAGGACTTCGAGCTGGCGGCCCGGCTGCGCGATCAGATCCGGTCACTCGAGCCGAGCAGGTGAGCGCGTGGACGACCTGACCACCATCCCGGACTACGGACTCACCTGGCTCGAGGCCAGCGGGGCCCACGCGGACATCGTTCTCTCGACCCGCGTCCGACTGGCCCGGAACGTCCAGGGCTACGCCTTCGGGCCGAGGGCACGAGTGAACGACCGCGAGGCCGTGCTGAGCCGCTTCCAGGAGTCGGCCAAGCGCTCGGAGAGCCTGAACGGCGGCACGCTTCTCGAGGTGCCCGAGGTCGAGACCCGGACCCGTAGAATCCTGCTCGAGCGCCGGCTCATCACCCGGGAGCTCCTGGGAGACCAGAAGCGCGGCCCCGCCAGGGGCTCGGCCGTTCTCCTGAGCGCCCGCGACCCGATGAGCGTGATGGTGAACGAAGAGGACCACCTGCGACTGCAGAGCCTCGTGTCCGGCTTGCGGCTCCAGGAGGCCTGGAGCATGGTCGACCGGGTCGACGAGGAGCTCGGCCAGGAGCTCGCGTACGCGTACCACCACGAGTTCGGATTTCTCACGAGCTGCCCGACCAACGTAGGTACCGGCCTGCGCGCCTCCGTGCTGATGCACCTGCCCGGTCTGGTGCTGACCAAAGAGATCGGAAAGGTGCTGCAGGGCCTGACCCAGGTCGGGCTCACCTTCCGTGGTCTCTACGGCGAGGGCTCGGAGGTCGTCGGGAACTTCTTCCAGGTCTCCAATCAGACCACCCTGGGCAAGGCGGAAGAGGACCTGGTCGACCATCTGGACAAGATCGTCCGCCAGGTTATCCAATACGAGACGCAGGCACGCCAGGTGCTGCTCAGAGACGCTCAGGGAGTGACGGAGGACAAGATCTGGAGAGCGTACGGCCTGCTCCGTTACGCACGCGCGCTTTCCTTCGAAGAACTGATGAACTTATTGTCCGGGGTAAGGCTCGGAGCAAGTCTGAAACTCCTCCCGGGACTACGGGTATACACGCTCAACAAGATGATGATCTTCACCCAGCCGGCTCATCTCGAGCAGGCGGCGGGCCGTGACCTCCCACCATCCGAAAGCGACGCGCACCGTGCGACGTACGTACGGCGTATCCTCGCGACCGAAGGAGACGTCCCGTCCGACGAGTCCGACGAGGATGCTCCCTCCAATCACACCTGAAGCAACCCGCGACCACCGAGAGGGGAGATGAACTACAACTTCACCGACCGGGTGCGGAAGGTCTTGGCGATGGCCCGCGAAGAGGCCATCCGCCTTCAACACGACTACGTCGGGACCGAGCACATTCTCCTTGGCCTCATTCGCGAAGGCGAGGGCGTAGCGGCCGCCGTGCTCACCAACCTCAACGTGGATCTCGACCAGATCCACGAGCGAGTCGAGGAGTCGGTTCGCAAGGGCAAGGCGACGATCGCCCTCGGAGAGCTGCCCTACACGTCCAGGGCCAAGAAGGTGCTCGAGTTCGCGATGGCCGAAGCTCGCGACTTCAACCACTCGTACGTGGGTACCGAGCATCTCCTGCTCGGCCTGCTTCGGGAGGAGAAGGGGATCGCGGCCCAGGTCCTCAACTCCCTGGGCGTAACCCTGGAGGAGGCTCGCAGCGAGACCTTGAAGGTCCTGGGCTCCGACGTGTCACCTTCCGAGCCCGCGGGCATCGGCGCCGGTGCGGCGTCGGTGGGACCTTCGAAGCCGGGTGAGAAGAAATCCAAGACTCCGGCCCTGGATCACTTCTGTCGGGACCTCACGGACCTCGCACGGCAGAACAAGCTCGACCCGACCATCGGACGGACCGGGGAGATCGAGCGGGTCGTGGAGATCTTGTGCCGCCGGAAGAAGAACAACCCCGTGCTGATCGGTGAGCCGGGTGTCGGCAAGACGGCCATCGTGGAGGGGCTCGCCCAGCTCATCGCTCGAGGCGAGGTGACAGAGGCGCTGAAGGATCATCGCGTCCTGGCGCTCGACATGGCGGCCGTCATCGCCGGTACGAAGTACCGAGGCCAGTTCGAGGAGCGCCTCAAGGCCGTGATGAACGAGATCCAACAGAACCAGAACGTGGTCCTGTTCATCGACGAGCTGCACACGCTGGTGGGCGCGGGCGCCGCGGAAGGCGCCATCGACGCGTCGAACATGCTGAAGCCCGCGCTCGCACGAGGCGAGCTGCAGTGCATCGGCGCGTCGACGTTGAACGAGTACCGGAAGTACATCGAGAAGGACGGAGCGCTCGAGCGCCGCTTCCAGCCCGTGATCGTCGATCCACCCATCGTCGAGGAGACGGTGGAGATCCTCAAGGGACTCCGGAGCCATTACGAGGACCATCATCGAATCGTGATCCCGGACGAGACCCTGGAGGTCGCGGCGAGGCTCTCGGACCGATACATCACCGATCGCTTCCTCCCCGACAAGGCGATCGACGTCATCGACGAGGCCGGAGCGCGGGCTCGCATCGCGAGCCAGGTCCCGCCGCCCGAGGTGGAGGAGCTCAAGGAGCAGCTGGCCGAGATCGCGCGGAAGAAGGAGGAGGCGATCGGGGACCAGGACTTCGAGCGGGCCGCGGAACTGAGAGACGAGGAGCGCGAGCTCGGTCAGCAGATCCGCCAGCGTCAGGAGGCCTGGGAGGAGGAGCGGAAGCGGCACCGCCCGGAGATCTCCGCCGAAGACGTCGCATTCATCGTGAGCCGATGGACCGGCATCCCGGTCACCCGGATCCGGCAGACCGAGTCGGAGCGCCTCGTGAACATGGAAGAGGAGCTCCACAAGCGGATCGTCGGCCAGGACGACGCGATCGGAGCCATCTCGAGGGCGATCCGGCGGAGCCGCGCGGGCCTCAAGGACCCGCGGCGACCGATCGGCTCGTTCATCTTCTCCGGGCCCACCGGCGTCGGGAAGACCGAGGTGGCCAGGGCGCTCGCCGAGTTCTTGTTCGCCGACCGCGAGGCTCTGATTCGCGTGGACATGAGCGAGTACATGGAGAAGTTCTCCGTGTCCCGCCTGATCGGCGCGCCCCCCGGATACGTCGGGTACGAGGATTCCGGCGCCCTGACGAAGGCGGTCAGGCGGCGCCCGTACTCGGTGGTCCTTCTCGACGAGATCGAGAAGGCGCACCCCGACGTGTTCAACATCCTCCTCCAGGTTCTGGACGAGGGACACCTGACGGACAACTACGGACGGATCATCGACTTCAAGAACACCGTCCTGATCATGACGTCGAACCTGGGTGCGCGTGATATCACCAAGGGTGGAGGCCTCGGCTTCCAGACCGGCGATGCGCAGTCGAGCTACGAGATCATGCGCGACAAGGTCCGTCAGGAGATCGAGCGGGCGTTCAACCCCGAGTTCCTGAACCGTGTCGATGACATTATCGTCTTCCATCCGCTGACGCGGGCGGAGATCGGCGACATCGTCCACATCCTCCTCGGGGACGTCCGGAAGCGCCTCGAGGACGAGGAGCTGACGATCCACCTCACCCAGGCCGCCATCGAGTTCCTGGTGGAAAAGGGTTACGACGAGAAGTTCGGAGCGCGTCCCTTGAAGAGAGCCATACAACGGTATCTGGAGGATCCGCTGTCAGAGAAGATACTGGTGTCGGAGTTCTCGGCGGGAGACGAGATCGAGGTGGACGCCGACTCCGAAGGAAACGGACTCACCCTGAGAGCGGGATCGGCGACCAAGACGTGAGGATCGGGATCAATACAGTGCTGCCCACGAGAACGGGGAAGGCCTCCGCTCTGGCGGCGGCCTTCTTCGGCGTCATGGCGGTCATCGCGCCCGCGCACGTGGCGGCCCAACAAGGCACCCAGCCCCAGACACCCGTACACATCGACTCGATCGCGGTGGAGGGGAACCATCACCTCACCCGCGACAGGGTCCTCTCGGCTCTCGGAATCCAGCCCGGGTCGGACGTCACGTACCGGGACCTGCAGAAGGGTCTGAAGCAGCTCTACGCGACGCATTGGGTCAAGGACGTGAAGCTGCACGCCCTGGGCACGACCCCTCCCATCATCCTGGTGGTCCAGCTCCAGGAGCAGCCGGAGATGCGGACGGTCACCATCCTGGGCCTGGAGCATCTGTCGGCGAACAAGGTGCGCGACACCACCGACCTCAAGGGAGGTGCGCCGTACGACGCACAGAAGGTTCTCGACGCCCAGACCTTCATCCGATCACAGCTGACGGCCAAAGGCATCCCGTTCGCGTCGATCAAGGAGCGCAAGGAGCCCGTGGCCGATCATCCCGACGAGATCGACCTGGTGCTCGACGTCAACGAGGGGAACCGCGTCACGATCGCGCAGGTGGCCGTCACGGGAAACAAGGCGCTCACGGACAAGCAGATCGTCGACGCCATGAGCACGCAGCCGGAGGGCTTCCTCTGGTACAAGACCGGCTCGTACGAGGACAGCGACTTCAAGACGGATCTGAGCGACAAGATCCCGGACCTCTATCGCTCGAAGGGCTACCTCGATTTCAAGGTCCTCTCGGACACCGTGATCGTCGATCCGCAGACCGGTAAGGCGCGCGCGGAGATCGCCGTGGACGAAGGCCCGCAGTATCGGCTCAAGTCTTTCAGCATCGAGGGCAACAGCCGGTTCCCGACGGACCAGCTCCGCGCCTACTACGAGCAGCAGGGCGGCGGCCTGCTCCGCTCGCTCGGCCTGAAGGGCGGTGGCTCGAGCAACGCGGTCGGCCAGGTATTCGACGAGCAAGCGTTCGACGACGCGCTGGTGCAAATCCGGTCGCTGTACGCGAACGAGGGCTACCTGTACGTGCAGGCCAACCCCGTGATCCATCGCAATCCGCCTGCCGCGCCGGGGGAGCCACCCACGGTCGATGCCGAGTGGCGGATCAGCGAGGGCGCTCCGGCGATCGTCAATCGGGTCTCGATCGAGGGCAACGACTACACCTACGATCGCGTGATCCGTAACCAGATCGCGGTCCTTCCCGGAGACGTATACAGCCAGGACCGGGTTCTGCGGAGCTATCAGGCCATCTCTTCGCTGGGCTTCTTCGAGACGCCCCTTCCGATGCCCAGCATCGATCCGACCGACAACGGGGACGTGGACATCACGTTCAAGGTCAAGGAGAAGCAGACCGGCTCGATCAACTTCGGGACCTCGGTGGGAGGTGGTGTGGGCCTGTCCGGATTCCTCGGCTACGAGCAGCCCAACCTCTTCGGTCAGGCCAAGTCCGGAAGCGTCCGGTGGGATTTCGGGAAGTACATCAACACCTTCGAGCTGGGCTACACGGATCCGTCGCTCTTCCAGAGCAGGGTGTCCGGAACGTTCAATCTGTTCAACGCGATGGACCGGTTCTACCAGTTCTCGACCGGCCGTCGCAAGCGGCTCGGGACGAGCGTTCGCTTCGGCTTCCCGTGGCCCAACTCTCGGTACACCCGACTCTACCTCGGCTACTCGATCTCGAAGACGAAATACGAGCTCTTCGAGAACGCCTCGGACGCCTCGCTCTTCGGACGGCCTCCGGGCGTGCAGAGCCAGGTCTCGCTGGCGCTGGTGCGGACCACGCTGGATCACCCCCTCTTCCCGACCGTCGGCGCGCGCCAGAGCCTGACCGTCGAGACCAACGGAGGGATCCTCGGTGGAGACGGCAACTATACGAGGACGCTCTTCGAGGGGACCTGGTGGGTCCCTGTCGGCCAGCTCGGCGGAAAGAAGCCTGGAAGCCGGCCCGTTCGCTTCGCTCTCGGCCTCACCATGAAGGGGGGAGCCCTCTTCGGTGACGCCACGGCCTTCCCGTTCGACCGGTTCTGGATGGGTGGCGTCCAGTTCGGACAGCCCCTGCGGGGTTACGACGAGACCACGATCACGCCTCTGGGCTATTATCCCCAGAACTCGCGAAGCATCACCGATATCCAGCGTCTCGGAAACGCGTTCTTCAGCCTCACGGCCGAATACGCGCTGCGCCTCACCGATCAGATCTCCCTGTCCACGTTCTACGACGCCGGCAACGTCTATCAGAAGCCGAGCGATTTCGACCCGACGAAGCTCTTCCGCGGGGCGGGGGTGGGCATTCAGATGGTCACCCCGTTCGGGCCCATCGGCCTCGACTACGCCTACGGATTCGACAAGGACGTGCCGGGCTGGCAGCTCCACTTCCGCATGGGGCAGGGGAGCGGCAGCAGCCTCGGGTACTAGTGTGGTGTCCCAGAAATACCTCGGCCATGCGAGCACCGACGCATCCGGCCCTGCGGCGTTGCTCCTCGCTCGGAACGGCGCTGCTATTCCTCGTCGTCGCGCCTTGCAGAATCCGGCGCCTCAACGCTCTCGGTGGCTCGCGGATTTTTGAGACACCACACCGGGTGTCCGACGCGCCGAAACCGACGGAAATCCGGGAACCTGCAGCCATTTGCGGCCTACTAACCGGTTGGCACGCGCATCTGATATCCGCAAGGAACCATTTCGGAGCGAAATACATGCGACGTATCGCGTTCGTCCCCTCCGTCCTCGCGCTTCTGACGGTTGCCGGGGCGCTCGAGGCCCAGACGACGAAGATCGGGTTCATCAACTCCCAGGAGATCCTTGCCGCCGCGCCGGGCGCCAAGGAGGCCGAGGACCAGTTCAACAAGGAAGTGCAGGGCTATCAGGACCAGGTCCAACAGCTCCAGGACGAGCTCCAGAAGATGCAGCAACAGCTCGATCAGCAGCAGCTCACGCTGTCGCCCGAAGCGAAGAAGAACCGTGAGCAGCAGATCCAGCAGAAGCAGCAGGAGTACCAACAGAAGTACCAGGATCTCCAGGAGCAGGCCAATCGCCGGCGCCAGGAGCTGATCCAGCCGATCATGGACAAGATCTCGGCCATCATCGAGAAGATGCGGGCAGAGGGACACTACTCGCTCATTCTCGACGTCGCCGCCGGCTCGATCATCGCCGCGGATTCGACGCTCGACCTGACCCAGGAGGTCATCCGACGGCTCAAGGCGTCTCCGGCCGCCGCGGGAACCGGTGGCAAGGGGACCGGTGGCAAAGGAACCGGAGGCACCGGAACCGGCGGCTCCGGGGGAATCCGGTAGGCGGAAGGTCGAGATACTTCGTGTGACTGGCCCACAGGCGCAGCTTCTCGCGCCTGTGGGCTTTTCCGTTTCCATGGAGATCCTCTCATGCCCGCTCCCGTGCTGACCCTTCAGGAAGTCGCAGAGATCGTCGGAGGCCGCCTGGTGGGCCCAGGCGCCGTGAAGATCCGGTCGGTCGCGCCGGTGGAAGAGGCCGGATCGGAAGAGCTCGGACTCCTCGCGACCAAGCGGTACGCGCGCTTCGTCCCCGAGAGCGCCGCTGGAGCGCTGCTCGTATCCGCCGAACTCGAAGCCACCGTGGACGAGGGGATTCCAATGGTGGTGGTGGACGACGCGCACCGTGCGCTCGCCGCCCTGCTGCGCCATCTGCATCCCGAGAAGCGCCCGGAGGCCAGGATCCACCCCACCGCCGTCCTGGGCAGGGGCGTGCGGCTCGGGAACGATGTGGGCCTGGGGCCGTATTCGGTCGTGGAAGACGGTGCGGAGATCGGAGACGGCTGCAGGATCGGCGCCCATGTCGTGGTGGGCCGGGACGCGCGCCTCGGGCGCGGCTGCGTCCTGCATCCCCACGTGGTCCTGTATGCCCGGACGGTGCTCGGCGACGACGTGATCGTGCACTCCGGCGCCAGGCTGGGCGTGGACGGCTTCGGCTACACCTTCGAGGACGGGGCCCACCGAAAGGTGCCCCAGGTGGGACGGTGTGTGGTCGAGGACGGCGTGGAGATCGGCGCGAACACCACCCTCGATCGCGGCTCCATCGGCGATACGGTGATCGGACGGGGCACCAAGCTCGACAACCTGATCCAACTCGGCCACAACGTGCGTGTCGGCGCTCTTTCGCTGATGGCCTCGATGGTGGGCGTCGCGGGATCCACTCGCATCGGGAGCGGCGTGCTGCTGGGCGGTCAGGCCGGAGTGATCGGACACCTCGAGGTCGGAGATGGCGCCCAGATCGCGGCCGCGGCACGAGTCATGCGTGACGTTCCCGCCGGCGAAACCGTCGCCGGGGATCCCGCCCGGCCGAATCGCGAATACCTACGCACGAGAGCCATGGTGGAACGCTTGCCCCGACTCGCGAAGCGGATCAAGGCGCTGGAAGAAGCGGTGGATGCGCTTCACGAGCGTCGTTAGCTTATTGGATTTGGGTTACTTGAGCGCGCTCCGCACGGGTCGACCGAGTCCGGGGGGCCCATACCCGTACAAGAGAGGCGCATGAACGGCGCGAAACAGAGAACGGTCGCCAAGGAAACGACGCTTGAGGGGGCAGGTGTCCACTCGGGCGAGGCCGCGAGCGTCACCTTCCATCCCGCGCCTGCCGATTCCGGCATCCGTTTTCGGCGCTCCGACCTCGACGGCGCCCCCGAAATCCCCGCCAATCTCGACAACGTGACGGGCACGGAGCTCGGGACGTCTCTCGGGGTGGGAGAGGCCCGCGTGCTGACCGTCGAGCATCTGATGGCCACGTTCTACGCGCTCGGCGTCGACAACGTGCTGGTCGACCTGGACGGTCCCGAGATTCCGATCCGGGACGGGAGCTTCCAGGACTACGTCCAGGTGCTCGAGGAGGGAGGCCTGGATGATCTGGACGCCGAAGCCCGCGTGATCGCGGTGCGGCAACCCCTGACCGTAACCGGCTCCGAGCACGAGTCCTATGTCGCGACGCCCGCCGAGGGCCTGCGCATCTCGGCAACCATCGATTTCGCCCATCCGGCCATCGGCCGTATGTTCGGCTCGTTCCGAGCGACCTGCGACGACTTCCGGACCCAGATCGCCCCCGCGCGGACCTTCGGGTTCAGGGCCGACGCCGAGACCCTGCACGCCCGTGGGCTCGCCCTCGGAGCCTCGCTCGAGAACACGGTCGTTCTGGACGGAGACGGGGTCTTGAACGACGGCTTGCGGTTTTCGGACGAGTTCCTGCGCCACAAGGCCGGGGACATCATCGGCGATCTGGCGCTCCTCGGTGCCCGACTGGACGCGCATATCGTGGCGGAGCGTCCGAGCCATACCGGCAACGTAGCGCTCGCCCGTGCCGTGGCGGTCCATGCGCGCCGCTCCGGCGGGCGCATGCCCATCGTGGACGCGGCCAAGCTCATGCAGTATCTGCCGCACCGCTATCCGATGCTCCTGGTGGATCGGATCATCGACTTCGAGTCGGGCAAGAGGATCGTGGGCGTGAAGAACGTCACCATCAACGAGCCGTTCTTCCAGGGCCACTACCCGGGACATCCGATCATGCCGGGCGTGCTCATCATCGAGGCGATGGCGCAGGTCGGGGGACTCCTCCTGATGGAGGAGACGGAGAACCCGGAGGAAAAAGTCGTCTACTTCATGACCATGGACAACGTGAAGTGGAGACGTCCGGTGACCCCGGGCGACACGCTCGTATTCGAGCTGGAGATGGTCCAGTTCAAGCGGCACACGTGCAAGATGCGCGGACAGGGCTTCGTCGACGGCGCGCTGGTCGCCGAAGCCGACTTCATGGCAAGGATCGTGGACAGATGAACGAAGCCACCACGGAGACGCGGGCCGAAACCTTCATCCACCCGACTGCCCTGGTCGATCCGGGCGCGGAGCTGGGCCAGGGCGTCGTCGTGGGCCCTTGGGCCATCATCGGCCCCCGTGTAGCGATCGGAGACGGGACCGAGATCGGTCCCCGAGTCCTTGTCGAGCGGGATACCACGGTCGGCGAAGACTGCCGGATCTCGAACGGTGCCGTGCTGGGAACGGACCCGCAGGACCTCAAGTTCCAGGGCGAGAACACCCTGCTCGAGGTGGGCGACCGCACCGTGATCCGCGAGTTCGCCACCCTGAATCGGGGAACGTCGGCTTCCGGGCGCACCGTCGTGGGGAGCGACTGCCTTCTCATGGCCTACACCCACGTCGCCCACGACTGCGAGCTCGGCAACCACGTGATCCTGTCCAACTCGGTGAACATGGCCGGTCATGTCGTGATCGAGGACTGGGTCATCGTGGGCGGGCTGACCCCCATCCACCAGTTCGTCCGGATCGGCGCGCACGCGTTCGTCGGGGGCGGATCCCGCATCCCCCAGGACGTGCCCCCGTATTGTCGCGCCGCCGGCAATCCTCCGAAGCTCTACGGCCTGAACTCGATCGGTCTGGAGCGACGGGGCTTCTCCCCCGAAGTCCGGCAGGCACTCAAGCAGACCTACCGCATCCTCTTCCAGTCCAGCCTGAACGTCTCCCAGGCGGTGGCGCGGGCCGAGGAGGAGGTCTCGGCGATCCCGGAGGTCCGTCACCTGCTCGAGTTCATCCGCAGCAGCGAGAGAGGCATCACCCTCTGAATCGACCCTACGACCCGTGACGGTGACACGACGATGAGCCCCCTGGAAGAGCCCCGTATCGGAGTCGTGGGCGTCGGCGCGCTCGGCTTCCACCACGCGCGCATCCTGGCAAGCCTCGACGGCGTCGTCATGGCCGGGATCCACGACATCGACGCCGAGCGCGCGCGCTTCGTGAGCGGAGAGCTGGGCGTGACGGTGCGAGCCGGGCTGGACGATCTGCTCGACCACGCCGACGCCCTCGTGGTGGCCGTGCCCACCGTCCATCACGAAGAGGTGGCGCGAGCGGCGTTGGCCCGGGGGAAGCCGGTTTTGATCGAGAAGCCGCTCGCCCCGGACCTGGCCGCCGCGGATCGGATCCTCTCGGAGGCTCGCGAGACGCACGCCGTCGTCCAGTGTGGTCACGTGGAGCGATTCAATCCCGCCGTGCTCGCGGCGGAGCCCCATCTCGATCATCCGCTCTTCGTCGAATCGCACCGCATGGCGCCGTTCACCCAGCGCAGCACGGACGTGGCGGTGGTGCTCGATCTGATGATCCACGACGTGGACCTGGTCGGGAGCCTCGTGGGTACCCCTATCGAGGAGATTGCGGCAGCGGGCGTGCCCGTCCTGACACGCAACATCGACATCGCCAACGCTCGACTGACGTTCGGGGGAGGGGCCGTCGCGAACCTCACGGCCAGCAGGGTTTCGTTGGAGCGGATGAGGAAGCTCCGGATCTTCCAGCGTTCCGGCTATCTGAGTCTGAACCTGGCGGACGGCTCCGGCGAGTTCTTGCGACTGAAGCGGGAGCTTCCGGCGCTCGAGGGGCGAGTGACCGAGAGCCTCACCGCGGTGGACCTGCAGGAGATCGTCGAGCGTGTGGCGCTGAAAGGGGATGGAGTCGAGCCGCTTCGCAGGGAGCTCGAGAACTTCCGTGACGCGATCCGGGGAGAGGGCACCCCGCTCGTGACCGGGGAGGACGGTCGGGCGGCGCTCGCCGTCGCCCTGGCCATTCAGGAGCGGATCGAAACACATGTCGCTCATACACATCCGGCGTAGACGGAAGAAGCACTTCATCGACGCCAGAAAAGGCATGCCCCCGGGGCGGCTCATCGCGCTCCTCGTGGGTGTGATCGCCTTGATCTGGTACCTGGGCTGGCGGTTCTAGAGGCGTGCCCGGGTCCCGCTCCGTGCCGAGAGCGAGATGATGCCGCCAAGCGTCCTGCTCCTCGCCGGTGAGGCGTCTGGAGACCACCACGGAGCCGGCGTAGCGCACGCCCTGCGTGAGCGCTTGCCCGGGGTTCGGATGACGGGCACCGGCGGCCCGTCCATGGCCGCCGAGGGCGTTCAACTCCTCGCCGGGCTCGATCAGCTCGCCGTGATGGGCTTTGCCGAGGTCGTGCGCCATCTCGGCTTCTTTCGCGGTCTGGAACGCCGCGTGACGGCGATGCTGGATCAGGTGGATCTCGTGATCCTCGTCGACTATCCGGGGTTCAACCTCCGGATCGCCCGCACGGCTCATGCGCGCGGTCTGCCGGTCCTTTACTACATCTCTCCCCAGGTGTGGGCCTGGAAGGCCGCGAGGGCCCGCAGGCTGGCGGAATACGCGGACTGCGTGGCGGTCATCCTGCCCTTCGAGGTCGAGGTCCTCACGGCCGCGGGTGCCCGCGTGAGCTTCGTCGGACATCCGCTCCTGGAGCGGCCCGACCACGTCCCGGATCTGCCCTCGTTCTGCTCCCGTTGGAGCCTCGACGCATCGCGCCCCCTGCTGGCCCTGCTCCCGGGGTCGAGGCGCCAGGAGATCGAGCGGCATCTCGGCCTGTTCGCCGCCGCGGCCCGCCGCGTCGGGGAGGCGCTGCCCGGAATCCAGCCCGTCATCGGACGGGCCTCCTCCGTGTCCGCGGAGCGTCTCGAGAGCGAGGGGATCCCGGTCGTGGACGATACGCGCGCTCTGCTTCGCCACGCGCGGGCAGCGCTGGTCAAATCCGGCACGTCCACGCTCGAGACCGCCCTGGAGGGAACGCCCTTCGTGGTGGCCTATCGAACGCATCCGCTCACCTGGCTCATCGCGCGCAACGTGGTGCGCGTCGAGCACGTGGCACTGGCCAACCTGGTCGCGGGAGAACGTGTCGTGCCGGAGCTGTTGCAGGCCGACGCGACGCCGGAGAGCCTGGCGGCCGCCGTCCTTCCGCTCCTCGACCTGGAGTCCGAGCCGCGCCGGCGCCAGCTGGAGGGCCTCCGCAGGATTCATGATGCCCTCGGGACGCCCGGCGCGGCAGGTCGCGTCGCCGATCTCGCGGTGGAGCTGTTGGGGGCGGCTCGATGAACGAGCTCCGATACGAGGTCGCCGGGGTCCTGGGCCAGGGTCTGGTCGCCGCGCTCTTCGCGACCCTGCGCGTCCGATGGTCCGGGGTGGAGCACCTGCGGCAGTTCCGTGACAAGGGCGAGCCCGTGATCTTCGTGCTCTGGCACAGCCAGCTCCTGCCGCTCACCTATTACCATCGTAACCAGGGCGTCGTCGCGCTCGTGAGCGAGCACGGGGACGGGGAGTACATCACCCGCCTCATCCGTCGAATCGGCTTCGGGGCGGTACGAGGGTCCAGCACCCGCGGAGCCGCCAAGGGTCTCAAGGGCCTGATCCGGGCTGCACGAGCCGGACACGACCTCGCGGTGACCCCCGATGGGCCGCGAGGGCCCGCGCGCGTCTTCAAGCCGGGTGCGCTGGCCGTCGCACAGATGACGGGCCTGCCGCTCCTCCCCGTGGCGGCCGGAGCCTCGTCGGCATGGCGACTCAGGAGTTGGGACGGCTTCCTGGTTCCCCGTCCGCTCGCGACGCTCCGGATCGAGTACGCCCCCCCTCGTTGGGTTCCACGAGACGCGGGCCGCACGGATCTCGAGGGGCTCGGCAGGGACATCCAGGAAGAGCTGAATGCGCTGTCCGTCCGCGTCGGAGCGGAGAGCCCGGCATGATCCGCCGCCTCCACGGATTCGTCCGGAGATGGTGGGCCGGCGAAGCCGGGCTGAGGGGCTCGGTGCTCGATCTGCTAACCGCACCGCTCGAGATCCTGTACCGCGCGGAGGTCGCGAGACGGGGGAGCCGACTGGCCACGCAGTCGAGGAACAACGCCGTGGAGGGGCTGCGCGTGGTATCCGTCGGCAACCTGGCGGTCGGCGGGACGGGAAAGACGCCCCTTGCCGCATGGGTGGCGCAGACCCTGGCCGAGAACGGAGGCCGCCCCGCGATCGTGGCCAGGGGCTATGGCCGGGACGAGCTGCTCCTGCACGCGCGCTGGAATCCGGACGTCCCGGTCGTGGCCGACCCGGACCGGGTACTCGCCGCCCGGAGAGCCCGCCGGGCGGGCGCCGACGTCGTCGTCCTGGACGACGGCTTCCAGCACCGGCGACTTCCGCGAGACCTCGATCTGGTCCTTCTGGCGGCGGAGGACCGCTTTCCCGGTCGGCTCCTCCCTCGCGGACCGTACCGGGAGCCGCCGTCCGCGCTGGAGCGGGCCCACGCCGTGGTCGTGACCCGACGGACGGCGGAGGCGCACGTGGCGGCCGCCCTGGCGGAGCGTGTCGGCAGCACCTTTCCTCACCTCAGGATCGCGACGCTCTACCTCGCGCCCGGCCGTTGGTCGGCGCTCGCGGGGGACGCAGCGTCTCCCCCGCAGGGACCCGTTCTCGTGGCCACCACCGTGGCACGACCCGGGGACTTTGCCCGCCAGGTCGCCCAGGCGTTGGAGGAACCCGTGGAGTTGGCGAGCTTTCCCGATCATCACGAGTACACGCTGCGTGATGTCGAGAGGCTCAGCGCCCGGGCGGGGAGCAGAACGCTGGTCGTGACCGAGAAGGACGCCGTGAAGCTCGGAGCCTTTCGGGAACGATTGCCCCCGGTCAGGGTGTTGGGCCAGGAGCCGCGGTGGGAATCGGGCGCTCCGGAGATTCTGGAGCTCCTGAGTGGTGTGGTCACACGGGAGACATGACGGTGGAGCGGACAACGGACATTCTGGTCGTCGGCAGTGGGATCGCCGGCCTCACCTTCGCCCTGAAGCTGGCGCATCGGGCACGGGTGCTCCTGGTGACCAAGAAGGAGCGCGCCGACTCCAGCACCAACTACGCGCGGGGGGGCATCGCTTCGGTCCAGGGTCCCGACGACCGTTTCGAGCTCCACGTGCAGGACACCCTCGTCGCCGGGGCGGGCCTCTGCCATCCGCGGGCGGTCGAAGCCCTGGTGCGTGAGGGTCCCACCCGGGTCCGCGAGCTCATGGAATGGGGAACCCGTTTCGATCGGCAAAAAGAGGGACATCTGTCTCTTGGAAGGGAAGGAGGGCACTCCCGGCGCCGGATCGCCCACGCCGGAGACCACACGGGGCGGGAGATCGAGGGAGCGCTGCTCGCGGCGGTCGCCGCCCAGCCCAACATCGAGGTCATGGAGGACCATCTGGCGATCGACCTCCTCGTGGCCCCGGACGCCGCGGGACGGCCCGTCTGTCTGGGAGCGCTCGTGCTGGACTGCCGAGACGGCGAGGTCGACGTCGTGCGCTCGCGCTTCACCATGTTGGCCGCCGGCGGATGCGGCCAGGTCTACCGGAACACGACGAACCCGCCGATCGCCACCGGCGACGGCGTCGCGATGGCGTACCGGGCCGGCGCCCGCATCGCCAACATGGAGTTCATCCAGTTCCACCCGACGGCGATGTACCCGACGGAGGACCCGGCCTTCCTCATCTCCGAGGCGGTCCGGGGAGAGGGTGCCGTCCTGCGCGCCCTCGACGGGACGCCCTTCATGGACAAATACCACCCCCTTCGTTCCCTGGCCCCCAGGGACGTGGTGGCCCGTGCGATCGACCGGGAGCTCAAGGACCGGGGGGACAGCCACGTGGTCCTCGACGTGTCGCCGATTCCTACCGACGTCATGGAGAGCCACTTCCCGGAAGCGGCGCAGGGGTGCCGCGACCGGGGCTTCGAGCCTTCCGACGGCATTCCCGTGGTGCCCGCCGCCCATTACCTGTGCGGTGGCGTGCTCACGGACAGCTCGGGCCACACGAGCGTCGCGGGACTCTATGCCACCGGCGAGACGGCTTGCTCGGGGGTCCACGGAGCCAACCGGCTCGCCTCCAACTCCCTTCTCGAAGCGGTCGTCTTCGCGGATCGTGCCGCGCGCACGATCTCCCATCGGATGGCGACGGACGACGGAAGCCGCGCTCACGATCTGGAAGCCCTTCCTTCCACACCGACGCCAGGGAAGGAGGAACCCGATCTGGAGGCCATGGAGACCCGGCGCGCCGAGCTGCGCAAGCTCATGTGGGAGCTGGTGGGCATCGTCCGCTCGGACGACCGTCTCGATCGGGCCGAGGCCGAAGTCGCCCGGATGGCGACGGCCGAGGCGATCCGCTGGCTGCACACGCGCTGGACAGCAGAGGGAGCGGAGCTGCGCAACCTCCTGCAGGTCGCGGAGCTCATCGTCCGGTGCGGCCGGCTTCGGCGCGAGAGCAGGGGGCTCCACTACACGCTCGATCACCCCTACCGCGACAACGAGCATTCGCTGCGGGACACCGTGGTAAGCCGGAGCGAGGGGCTCCCCTGGTGAAGGTCCTCGTCGCGGCGGTCGGCCAGGTCAAGGGAATCCTGTCGGGTGCCGTGTCGGAGTACGAGGAGCGCGCAGGTCGCTACTGGAAGCTGGAGACCGTGGAGGTGGACGCGGGGGCGCCGGGACGCGACCCGCCGCCGGATCGCGTCATGGAGGCCGAAGGCGAGCGGCTGTTGTCCAGGATTCCCGAGGGATTCGAGATCGTGGCCCTGACCAGGGGGGGCAAGCCGATGGGATCGAAAAACCTCGCCGCCTACCTACAGGAGCATGCGGTCCACTCCACGAAGGGGGTGGCGTTCGTTCTCGGGGGCGCCTTCGGGCTGGCTCGTGAGGTGCTCGCCCGCGCGTCGCGCCGGCTTTCGCTCTCGTCCATGACGCTTCCACACGAGATGGCCCGGCTGGTCCTTGCCGAGCAGCTCTATCGGGCCGGCACAATCCTGCGCGGTGAACCGTACCACAAGGGTCGATAAGCAGGCTCTGTACGAGCAGAAGGTCCAACCTCAACCACCCGGGAGACCGCTTGGCGGACACGTCGACGCTGGAACTCATCGTTCGAGACCTTCCTGGATCCCCGCTGGTGCGGGACTACCTCGCCGGCCTCGACAAGGCCACGGCCTTCTACGGACGCCATTTCCGGAACGCCGATGCCTACCGTCGCAAGGCCGAGGAGGTCGACCGACGCTTCGACGCCGAAGCGCGCGCCCAGGTCGCCGAGGCCATGCAGGTACCCCCCGGTGGTGATCCGGCCCGACTCGAGCGTTGGGTGGAGCAGGGCGGGTTCCTCGTCACGACCGGCCAACAGCCCGGCCTGTTCAGTGGCCCGCTCTACAACGTCTACAAGGCCCTGTCCGCCGCGCGCCTGGCGGAGGAGCTCGAAGCCCTTCTCGAACGACCGGTCCTCCCGCTCTTCTGGATCGGCTCGGAGGACCACGACTGGGCCGAAGTCAACCACACGTGCGTGCTGGATGTCGAGAACGAGCTGCATTGCGCGGAGGTGACGCGAGGCGCGGACGCGAATCCCGCCCTTCACCGGATCGCGCTGCCCGAGAGCGTCGGCGAGGTGGTGTCCTCGTTCATCGGAGCGCTCCCGGCGACCGACTTCAGCGAGCCCTATCTGGAGCTGCTCCGTCGCTCGACGAAGGCGGGCATGACGCTGCCGGACAGTTACCGGGAGATCCTGGGAAGCCTTCTCGGCCCCTTCGGCGTGCTGATCACCCACGCCGCGGATCCGATCGTCAAGAGGCGCTCCTCGACCGTGCTCTTCCACGAATTGGACCATGGAGAGGAGACCGAGGAGATCTTGCGGTCGACCTCCTCCGAGCTCGAGCGAGCCGGTTACGAGCTCCAGGTATCGCTCCTGGAAGGTGGCCTGAACCTGTTCTTCGAGGGTCCGGCGGGGCGTGAGCGTCTGTACCGCGACGGAGACGGGCTGCGGCTGCACACGTCGGGCGAGGGTCTGACCAAGACCGAGCTTCGGCGCCGTGTGCAGGAGGATCCCACGCTTCTCAGTCCCAATGTCTTCCTGCGGCCGGTGGTGGAGAGCGCGGTCTTTCCCACGCTGGCCTACGTGGGCGGCCCCGGGGAGATCGCGTACTTCGCACAGCTGAAGGGCTTCTTCGCGGCGTTCGGGATCGAGATGCCCGTCGTGCGCCCGCGTCTGTCGGCCATCGTCGTGGAGTCGAAGATCCGAAAGGTCCTCGACAAGTTCGACCTCGACCCCGAAAGCCTGGACCGGCCCTTCCACGAGTTGGCGGGGGACCTGGCGCGGGAGGAGATGCCCGACGGCGTCCGCAGGGCCGTCGGAAGTCTCCGTGGAGCCATCGCCAAGGGCGTGAGCGCCCTGCAGGACGAGGCCAAGCAGGTCGACCCCACGCTCAGGGGACCGGTGGAGCACGCGCGAAACCAGGCCTTCGCGGCACTCGACCACCTCGAGAAGAAGATCCTCCATGCGCTCAAGCGCGAGAACGAGATCGCCCTGTCACAGCTCGAGAAGGCCCAACGCCACCTCTACCCGGGCGGGCAACCTCAGGAGCGGGTCATGAACACCTTCTACTACCTGGCCCGGTACGGTGGCACGTTTCTGGAAGAGATCTTCGAGCGGAGTCCGCGGAGCCTGAGCTGACGGCGTCTGCGGCGGTCCCCTTCCGACGTTGCCCTCCCGGGCTTCGGGCGCCTAACTTCGGCCCATGTTCATAGAGCTCGTGGTGGTCCTGGTCCTGCTCATCCCGATCCTCGCGATCGTGCTCGATTCCCAGGTCGGTCGCGCCCTCGCGTCCCGTCTGGAACGGAAGAGCGTCGCCGAACCGGAGGGCCTCGCGGCCGAGCGCCTCGCCTTCCTCGAAAGCGAGGTCGAGCGGCTCACCAAGGAGGTCGGGCGCCTCGACGAGGAGAGTCAGTTCCTTCAGAAGCTCCTCACCGAACGATCGTCTGCCCGGGAGGACACAGCCCCGCCGGCGGGTGGCGTCTCGACCTGAGGTCGTCCCGGCCGGAGCGAGCCGGGACACCCGCGCCGCCGGAAGGGTCTTCGCGGGCATCTTCCTGAGCCGCATCTTCGGCTTCATCCGCGACCGCGTCGTCGCGTATTACTTCGGGGTCAGCCTCTACTCCGACGCATGGAGAGCGGCGCTCCGACTGCCCAACGTTCTCCAGAACCTCCTCGGCGAAGGGACGCTCTCGGCGTCCCTGATTCCCGTCTACGCCACGTTCCTCGAGGAAGGCAAGGAGGAGGAGGCCGGCCGCTTCGCCGGCGCGGCGCTCGGCATCCTGACGGCGGTGGCCGCGGGCCTGGCGATCGCCGGCGTTCTCCTGGCTCCGGGGCTGGTCAAGCTCTTCTTCTGGAAGTGGGACCCCGAGAAGCGGGCGCTCACCACCGCGCTCGTTCGCATCCTCTTCCCGATGACCGGGATCCTCGTGATCTCCGCCTGGGCTTTGGGGATCCTCAACAGCCACCGTCGCTTCTTCGTCTCCTACGTCGCCCCGGTCCTCTGGAACCTGGCCCAGATCGGGACGCTGATCGGCTTCGGTACCTACTTCGCCTTCGGCCGTAGGAACCTGGTCGTCGCCCTGGCCGGTGGGGCGCTGGTGGGAGGACTGCTCCAGTTCGCCGTCCAGGTGCCGTTCGTCGTTCCCTACATGAAGGGCTTCCGGCTGTCCCTGGGTCGCGGCGTGGAGGGCGTCGAGGAGGCGATCCGGAGCTTCGGGCCCGTGGTGGCGGCACGCGGGGTGGTGAACCTGATGGGTTGGGTCGACGTCATCCTGGCCGGATGGCTGGCCGGCGGAGCGGTCACGATTCTGACCAATGCGCAGACGCTCTACATGCTCCCGATCGCCCTGTTCGGAATGTCGGTCGCGGCCTCGGAGCTGCCCGAGCTTTCCCGCATGAGGGTCGAGGCCGAGCACATTCTCGTGGCGCGGGTCTCCGCGGCGCTTCGTCGCACCGCCTTCTTCGTGATTCCCTCCGCCCTGGGCTACTTCTTTCTGGGCGACGTCGTGGTCGGCACGCTCTACCAGACCGGCGCGTTCGGGCTCGCCGATACGCTGGCGACCTCGGGTGTGCTCATGGCATTCTCGTTGGGGCTGTCCGCCACGGCATCCTCGAGGGTCCTGTCGTCGGCCTTCTATGCGCTGCGGGACACCCGCACGCCCGCCCGCATCGCCTACGTCCGCGTCGTGGTGGCGACGCTTACAGGTCTGGGGCTGATGTTCCCGTTCGACAGGCTCGGCGTGGGGAGATTGGGGCTCGGCGCCGTGGGCCTGGCGTTGGGTGCCTCGCTCGGCGCGTGGATCGAGTACATCCTGCTGCGCCGGGCGCTCGGACGCTACCTGGGCCCGCACGGACCGGGGACGTCGCCGATACTGCGGATGATGCTCGCCGGAGCCCTCGCGAGCGCGGCCGGTGTGGGCATGGAGCTCGTGCTGCCCCCGGCCTACCCGGCGCTGATCGGGCTGGAAACGCTCCTCCCGTTCGGGGTAGTCTATCTGGCCTTCGCGGCGTTGCTCGGCGTGGGAATCCCTCTCCGGCCCACCGGAGGGGAGTGACCCGGCCGTCCGCTCGCCGCGCTTCGTTTCGACCCGATTCTGGCGCTCGTCGTGCCGCTGAGCCTCGACACCCTGGGAACGCTCTCCACCAAGGCCGGCGTGTACCTGTTCCGGTCGGTCCGGGGCGAGGTGCTCTACGTCGGCAAGGCCAAGTCGTTGCGAGCCAGGGTGCGGAGCTACTTCCGCTCGGGCGCGGACGCGTCGCCGAAGACCCGCGAGATGCTGCGCCACGCCGAGCGTCTCGAGACCCTCGTCGTGGGCTCGGAGGCCGAGGCGCTCATCCTCGAGGCCAATCTCATCAAGGAGCATCGCCCTCGTTTCAACGTGCTCCTGCGCGACGACAAGCGATATCCGTACATCAAGGTCACCGTCCAGGAGCCGTTTCCGCGTGTCTACGTGACGCGCCGTGTGATCCGGGACGGAGGCAGGTACTTCGGCCCATATACGTCCGTGGGGCCGATGAGGCAGGCCCTGGAGGTGATCAAGCGGCTCCACACGGTTCGCTCGTGCCGCTACGACCTTCCGAAGGAGCGGCCCGACCGCCCGTGTCTGGACTACCATATCGGTCGGTGCCTCGCTCCTTGCGTCGGACTGCAGAGCGAGGCGGACTACCGGGTCATGATCGACGAGATCCTGCGCATTCTGGAGGGGGACACGGAAGGGATCCGCCAAGAAGTCGAAGCCCGCATGCGCAGAGCTTCCGAGGCGCTGGATTTCGAGCGGGCTGCCCGCCTGCGCGACGTGCTCCAGGGTCTGGACACGCTGGCGCGGGAGCAGCGTGTGCACCGAACCCAAGGTGGGGACATGGACGTCGTCGGGCTCGCGAGAGATGGTCCCATGGCGGCCGGAGTCGTCCTCCAGGTGCGTGGCGGCCTTCTGCTGGGCAGGCAGTCGCAGCGTTTCACCCGCGTGGACGACGAGACCGACGCCGACCTGCTCTCTTCGCTCATGTCCCGCTACTACCTGAGCGGCGGGGACGAGCCGCTCGCGGAGCTTCCTCGCGAGGTGCTCCTGCCGGGCCCCTGTCCGGACCAGGAGCTCCTGGCCGGAATCCTGACCGAGCGCGCGACCCGCAAGGTGTCGGTACGCGCGCCGCGGAAAGGGGAGAAGCTCCGTCTGGTCGAGTTGGCCGCCCAGAACGCGCGACACCTCCTCGAGGACCGCGTCACCGCGCTGGCCTATGCGGCCGACCGGGCCGAGGACGCACTGTACAGCCTCCAGGAGGAGCTGGACCTCAAGGTCGTCCCCCGCCTGATGGTGTGCTTCGACATCTCCCACACCCAGGGTGCCGAGACGGTCGCGAGCGCCGTGGTCTTCGAGAACGGGGAGCCCCGCAAAGCCGGGTACCGGCACATGCGCATCAAGGGGGACTGGGGCAACGACGACTTCCGCTCGATGGCCGAGGCGGTCGGCCGCTATTTCCGGCGGCGCCGGGACGAGGGCGGGCCGCTCCCGGACCTGGCCGTCATCGACGGGGGAAAAGGGCAGCTCGGCGCCGCCACCGAGGCCCTGAGGGCCCTCGACCTGGACCACGTGGCCGTGCTGGCCCTGGCGAAGAAGGAGGAGGAGGTGTACCTACCGGGGCGCCCGGATCCCGTACGTCTGGACCGGCGCAACCGCGCGCTGCATCTGCTCCAGAGGATTCGGGACGAGGCACACCGCTTCGCCGTCCGGTACAACCGCAAGCTGAGGGGGAAGCGGACCTTACGGAGCGACCTCGGCGACATCCCCGGAATCGGGCCCACGCGGCAGAGGGAGCTCCTGCGCCGTTTCGGGTCGCTCAAGGGCGTCCGCGAAGCGACGAAGGAGGAGATCGCGCGGGTTCCGGGCTTCTCCGAGGCCATGGCGAGCCGCATTCTGACCTATCTGGGAAGGTGACATGACCGTCCGCACCCGTTTCGCTCCGAGCCCCACGGGACTCCTCCATCTGGGCAACGTCCGCACCGCCGTGTTCAACTGGCTGTTCAGCCGACACGAGAGCGGTGCGTTCGTCCTGCGCATCGAGGACACGGATGTCGCGCGCAACGTGCCCGGCGGAGAGGAAGCGATCCTCGCGGATCTGAGGTGGCTGGGCCTCGATTGGGACGAAGGACCCGGTGTGGGCGGCCCTCACGGGCCGTACCGGCAGAGCGCGCGTGACCCCCGCTACGCGGAGGCCGTGAGCCTCCTGCTCGAGCGGGGCAGGGCATACCCCTGCTACTGCTCCGAGGAAGAGTCGGGAGACGAGGGCGAGGCGACCGAGGCGGGCGGCCCCGTCCGCCGCTACTCCGGCCAGTGTCGTGGGTTGAGCGACGAGCAGAGGGGGGCGCTGGAGCGTGAAGGGCGGACGTCGGCGATCCGTTTCGCGGTACCGGAGAACCGCACGTCGTTTGATGTCGAGGATGAGATCTATGGATCTATATCATTTCCTGCAAATGATATCGACGATTTCATCATTCGTCGCGCGGACGGACGAGTCACGTACAACTTCGCGGTCGTGGTCGATGATCTCGACATGGAGATCAGCCACGTGATCCGGGGGGCCGGGCACCTCTCCAACACGCCCAAGCAGGCCCTTCTGTTCGACGCCTTCGAGCGCCCCCGGCCGGTCTTCGCGCATCTGCCGACCATCCTCGGTCCGGACGGAGGCAAGCTCTCCAAGCGACGGGGCGCCACGGCGGTGGCCGAGCTGAGGGCCCAGGGCTATCCGCCCGATGCGGTGCTCAACTACCTGTCACTTCTGGGCTGGTCCCACCCGGACGAGAGAGAGGTGCTCACCAGGAAGGAGCTCGTCGAAGCGATCTCCCTGGAGCGCGTAGGCAGGAGCGACCCTCGAGTGGACCCCGAGAAGCTGCGTTGGATCTCGGCCCAGCATCTGGCCGGCGAAGATCTTCCCACGCTGACCGCCCATGTCTCGCCCTTCGTGGACCGGGAGCGATTCCGAGCGGTCGGGGACCGGCTCGAGGCCGCCATCGACGCAATACGCACCCGTCTCTCTACGTATGGAGACGTGAACGAGCATCTGGCCGTGCTCTTCCCGGAGGAAGGACCCGAGCTGGCGGCGGCGAGAGAGGCGTTGGGAGGTGACGCGCCGACGCGCGAGGTGCTCCTCGAGGTTCGAGGACAATTGGCGCGCGTGGAGCCTTGGAACGCCGACACGCTGGGGACGGCGATCCGCAACGCTGGACGGGAGGTGGGTGTCCGTGGTCCGAGCCTTTTCCATCCCGTGCGGCGAGCGCTCATCGGCGTAGAAAAGGGCCCCGATATCGGCAAGATCCTTGCTGCGATCGGGAGCGAGGAAACCTCGCGGAGACTGGACCTAACTCTCGGCGAAAAGGACGTTTGACGGTTTTTCGCGGCGTTCCTATGTTATCGCTTCTATTCAACACACGATATTGAGGAGGATCCCCGGATGAAGATCCGCTTCGGACTCGTCCTGAGCCTTGCGATGAGCATCGGCTCAATGGGCTGCGCGGCAGCCGCGTCGTCGAGCGGCGCGGGTGGCGGCGGCGCCGCGTTGCCTGGCGCCGAGTCCATTCGGCCCGGTGAGGCGCCACGCCAGAACAATGACACGCGTGCGGCCCAGTCGGCGCTCCAGCAGGCTCACAACCTCGGCGACTCGGCCCAGGCCCAGGCCCAGCCTCTCTTCCAGCAGGCCCTCGCGTCCGCCAACGCCGCCATTGCGACCGACAGCACGAACCCCTTGCCGTGGCTGCAGAAGGGCCGTGCGCTTATCGGGCTCGACCGGTACGCCGAGGCGGACACGGCTTTGTCCAAGGCGCAGGACCTGCGCCCTCTGTACCAGTTCGACATCGCGCCCATCAGGGAGCAGGCTTGGATCGACTTGTACAACCGGGCAGCCCCCTTGGTGAACGAGGGCGAATACGACAAGGCCGTGACGCTTTTCGAGCAAGCGAACGACATCTACAAGGAGCGCCCCGAGGCCATGATCATCCTCGGCCAGATCTACGCCCAGCAGCACGAGGACGACAAGGCGCTCGAGAGCCTGGACATGGCGCAGAAGGTCATCGCGGACAAGTCCGAGTCGGTGGATTCCGCCACCCTCGCCTCGTGGAAGCAGCAGGCCCAGAACATCCCGTTCACGAAGGCACAGGTGCTCGCCGACGCCGGGCGCTTCGAGGAGGCCATCAGCCAGTTCCGGAAGATCGTGGCCGAGAACCCGGACGACGTGAGCGCCCGGATCAACCTCGCCACGCTCATGCTCCAGGCCGAGAAGAAGGACTCGGCCGTCATCATGCTCGATTCGATCATGGCCCGTTCGGATCTCAAGCCTCGCGACGACTACCTGATCGGGCTCCGCTACTACCAGGCCGACGATTTCAGCAAAGCGGCCACCGCCTTCAAGGCCACCGCGACCGCGGAGCCGAAGAACCGCGACGCCCTGGAGATGTGGGCCCGTTGTCTCCGCCAGGACTCGGCGTTCGCCGAGGTGCCGCCGGTCGGAGAGCGCTGGCTGGCCCTCGATCCGAACAACGCCAACGCCTACCTCATTCTCGCCCAGGCGCTGAACAACCAGGGCAAGGACACGGCGCGGGTGAACCAGCTCGTCGACAAGGTGCAGGGCCTGAAGGTCAAGGTGGACAACCTGACCTTCCATCCGATATCGGGTGGTGGAGGCTACGTCACCGGGGACGTGACGAACGTCTCCCTCGATCCGGGCACGCAGGTGACGATGCACTTCACGTTCTACGACGAATCTGGAAGTACCATCGGGACCAAGGACCAGGCCGTCTCGGTCAGCTCCGCCAATCAGAATTCACTCTTCCGGGTGGACTTCGATTCGACACAGACGATCGGCGGGTACGGCTACACACTCGATGTCGGGTGACGTCGGTTCGGTCTGAATGAGGCGCGCGGGCGCTCCGGCCGACGAGTCGGAGCGCCCGCTTCGTTTGGTGGGGGCCGCATAGTCGTGCCGGCCGCTGGGCTGGCTGGGGCGGGTACGTGTACGCCGGCTGTGGGCGAGGCGAACCTGATCTTCCTCAAGACGTCGGACCGGTCCGCGTACCTTGCCCCCAGCTCAGCAGCAGCCCCACCACCAGCACGGTCACCGACCCCACCACGTTGAGCCAGAGGTAGGCCACGGACGGAGCTCCGAAGGTGACCGCGGCCACGGCCGCCATGCCGGCGATCAGGCCGTAGAACGCACCACGGGCGCGGGCTCTCGGGATCATCGCCAGCAGGAAGACGCCGAGGAGCGAGCCGTAGAAGAACGATCCGAACTTGTTGACCACCTCGATGAGCGAGCCGAGCGTGGCCGCGTAGGTGGCGACGAAGCAGGCAAACAGGCCCCAGAAGCCCGTCGCGACCTTCGAGACGCGCAGCAGGTGGGCGTCCGAGCCGTCGGGGCGGATCCAGCGTCGGTAGAAGTCGATGACGCTCGCCGTCGACAGCGAGTTGAGCTCGGCGGCGATGCTCGACATGGCGGCGGCGAGGATCCCCGCGATGAAGATGCCCGAGAGCCCGATCGGCAGCTCGTTCAGCACGAAGCGGGGAATGATGTAGTTCACGTCCTCCGAAGGCTGGCCGGTCACCTGATGGGCGAGTGAGAGCGCGTCGCTGCGAACCGCCTCCAGTTCGGATTCCCGCTGCCGGTATGTCTGCTCGCTCGTCGTACGAGCCGATCCCCCGGGCCCTCCCGGCGCGCGCGCCAGCTCGAACGCGGCGGCTTCACGTTGGTCGAAGGCCTGGTGGTAGCGAGCCTCGAGTGCCGCGTACCGCTGGCCCTGGGCCGCCCGCACCTCCGCCTCCTGGGCGGGGTTGTACAAGAGCGGTGGAGCCTGGAACTGGTAGTAGACGAAGACCAGAACGCCCACCAGCAGCACGAGTGCCTGCAGCGGGATCTTCCAGTACGCGCTGATGAGCAGCGAGCTGCGCGCCTCGTCGACCGAGCGCGCCGTCAGGTAGCGCTGGACCTGGCTCTGGTCGGTCCCGAAGTAGGAGAGCATCAGAAACGTGCCACCGATGATGCCCGACCAGAACGTGTACGGGTCGTGCAGGTTGAACGAGAAATCGAACGCGCGCAGCCGGCCCGTCGCGCCCGCGACGCGGAGCGCCTGGTCGGGACTCACGGGCATCTGGGTCAGAAGGACGACGACGATCGCCAGGAGCGCGGTGATGATCAGGACCATCTGCTTCACGTCGGCCCAGGTGACCGCCTGAACCCCCCCGATCATCGTGTAGATGACGGTGGGGATGCCGATGATGGCGACCGACGTGGTCAGGTGCCACCCGAATACGGCCGAGAAGACCACGGCCGGCGCGGCGATGATCGTGCCGCACGACATCCCCCGGAGCAGCAGGAAGAGGAACGCCGTGAGCGAGCGTGTGCGCGGGTCGAAGCGGCGCTCCAGATACTCGTACGCCGTGAAGACCTTGGCACCATGCAGGAACGGCACCAGCGTCACGCCCAGGATGACCATGGCGATGGGCAGCCCGAAGTAGAACTGCACGAAGCGGAGCCCGTCCGTGGCTCCTTGACCGGTCGTGCCGATCATCGTGACGGCCGAGAGCTGCGTGGCCATCACCGAGAGCCCGACGGCCCACCACGGCAGGCTGCGGTTGGCCAGGAAGTAGCCGCCGATCTCGTGGGTGTCCTTGGAGCGGCGCACGCCGTCCACGACGACGTAGGTCAGGTAGCCCACCACGATGACCCAGTTCAGCCAGTGCATCAGACGTTGTAGTGGGCCTGGAGGGCCCACAGCAGGAGGAGCGACACCACCTGCACCGCCATGACGTACAGGAGGGTTCGCCTAAAGCTGCGCGGTGGGTGGGGCGCGGGGCGCAGGTCAGCTGAGGGCATGTGCTCGTTCTCGTCGGAAGGGCGTGAGGGGGACCAAGGTTCGAGATCCGGGAGGCCGGCGCAAGCCGGTGATTGGGTGAGCGGGGGCGGGAGGGACCCCGCCGGGCTCTGGCCTCCGCCCTCGAACACGCAGGCTACGGCGTGGTGGTTTACGAGCCCGGCGGAAACGGAGGAGGTAGGGGTAGGGGCGGCGGCGCAACGCGTCCAGACACTCGACCACATCCGCGAGTTCTCGACCGGGATCGTGTTCGCGCTCCCCCTCTTCCCGCCCAGCTTGGCCTCCGACGTCCGCATGCCGTTCGACGCGAGCGATAAGAGGCGGGTGCGCCTCGCGGCGTGGCATTCGGCCTATGATGGCGCGTACGTGGAGCGAATCAAGCTGCCGGGTGCGGCAACGCCTTCGGTCAACTGACGGTAACGGTACTCGCCGCAGACAGAAGTGGGAAATGGGCGAGGGCGAGGTCGCTGGGCCGGCTTCGCCTTGTTGGCTTCTCGACGGAGAGTCCATCCTACAATTCCGCCGAAGCCTCCTCGAGCTTCCTTTCCGCGGCCGAGAGGTTCCCCCTCAGGCGCGCCAGCTCCTCTTGGTCGGCCGCGAGCAGCTTGCGTGACTCGTCGATCGCCGCACCGACGACTTCCGGAGCCGGTCCGCCCCAAGTCTTGCGAACGGCGATGAAGTGCTCCGGGCTCAGTACCTCCGCGGCAACCTCTTCGCTCAGCCGAATTTCCCGTCCCGCGACTTCTTTCGAGGCTTCGGCAATGAGATCTGTCAGGCTCTTGTCGGGCTCCGCCCGGCTCAGTCGCACCACCTTGGCGGCAACCGAGTGGCCCGTGCGGAACGGCAGCTCGTGGTCCCGAGCGAGGAAGTCCGCCAGCTCCGTGACCGTGACCCAGCACTCCGTAGCCCTGCGGCGCATCAAGGCGGCGTCGAATTCGGCGCCGGCGATGGCGGCGGCCAGCAACTCGACGGCCCTGGTGGCGTCTGTGAACGCGGTCGCCACGAGCGGCTGGAGGTCGTCCTCGGAGTCGTTGATGTCGCCGAACGGCGTATTGTGAAGGACCGTTGGAATGGCCAGCATCTGCACGTACGCCTTGGAGGTCAGCACCCGTGAATGCTCCAGGGCCACGGGGTTCCGCTTCTGCGGCATGATGCTGCTGATCTGCACGAAGCCGTCGGGCAGCCGCAGGTAGCCCACCTCGCACGTCGCCCAGAGCTGGAAGTCCTGGATGAGACGGCCGATGCCAAGCAGCGCCGTCACCGCCGAGCCCGTGCTCTCGATCAGCCAGTCCGCCGTGGCGATGCTCCCGTAGGTGTTGCCGGTCGGAGCGTCGAAGCCCAGCAACTCGCTGACTCGATTCCGATCGATGGGAAAACCGGTGCCGGTGATGGCGCACGCGCCGAGGGGACAGCGGTTCGTGGTCACATAGGCCGCCTCGAAGCGGGTGACGTCCCGCTCGAGCTCCTCGATGGCGGCCAACAGGTAGTGCGCGACGGTCGTCGGCTGTGCCGGCTGGGTGTGCGTGTGCGCGGGGAACAGGGTGGCCGTGTGCCGCGACGCCACGTCGAGCAGCGAGGACCGCAGCTTCAGCGTCGCATCGAACAGGGCCAGCAGCCCTCCGCGGAGGCGCATCCGGTACATCGTCATGTCGACGTCGTTGCGGCTGCGAGCGGCGTTCAGGTGGCCGCCCACATCCACCCCACATTCGGTCGTGACGAGGTTCTCCAGATAGAAGAACATGCCTTCGCACGTGCCGTCGTACTCCACCTGCCGGAGCGCGTCCAGGTCGATCCGGTCGAGCGACTGCCGAATCTTCCGTCCGTCCGACCGGGGGACGATTCCGCGCTCGACGAGCATGACGAGATGGGCATATTCGATCGCCATCATCTCTGAAAGGAAATACTTCTTGAAGTCTTCGAAGTTTTCGTTCAGGACGATGCGAATGTACTCTGGGGCGAAGGACATGTTGCCGATCTCGGGAGTGAGCTGAGGGCCCCGTCGTGGCGTTGACCGGAGCCGGTGGCTAGAAGAAGGGGGCCAGGAGTGATGCATCGCAACGATGCATCACTCCTGGCTGTCTCGCTCTTCACTTCGAAGCTCACACCTCGAAGTGCGGCTGACGTCCTACCGGGCCGTCCGGGTCGTCGCCGGTGCCTTCGGCAAAGCCAGCAGGTTGGCCATCAGCCGATAGGCGCCGGGCGTGCCCTGCGGGAGCTGCCGCCACAGGTTCAGCCCCAGATAGACCCAGGTGCCCTTCCCGTACTTCGCTTCCACGAGGCCCCCCAGCTTCTCCCCAGGGTTGTCCTTCATGGTGTCGTGCATCGACACGAGCGGGATGTAGTGCGGGTCGTTCTCCGGGAAACCCATGAAGTACTGCCCGCGCTCCTGCGTCCAGCCCTCCCAATCCGACGGCCCGATCTTGTTCGGGTAGTTGAAGATCGGGTTGTCCGGCTGGAGGATCTTCACCGCAGCGGTCTCGTCGTTCACGCGCCCACCGGCCGACGTCGCCCCGGGATACGGGCCGAGGTCGTTGAACTCGCGCTTGCCGTAGTTCACGAGGAGGGTCCCGCCATTGTACACGTACTCGAGCAGCCGCTTGTTGTACGCGCGCACCACGTCGCGGGTGTAGGCGCGCACGCCCAGGATGATCACGTCGTACTTGGAAAGATCACCCAAGGCCAGCTCGTCGCTGTCGATGTCGGTGACCACCGCGCCGAGGCGCTCGACCGCGGGCGCCACGAGGTCACCTCTGCCCAGAACGTAGCCGACCTTGAGATTCGACACGGTCTGCAGCTTGAGGACCTTGACCGGCATGACCGCGTCCTTGATCGTCTGGCGGTACTCGGTATGCGGGTAGTCGACGACGTCGTAGTAGGTCGAGAACTTCTCGGCTCCCGTCACGTTCGACGTCACGACGGCCTTGACCGAGTACGAACCCTCCGCCGTCCCCGCAGGCACGGTCAGCTGGAACTTGGCGGTGAGCGCCTCATCCTCACGCGTGAACTCCAGGGGCATCGTCGCCGGGCTCACGGTCCAGCCGGCCGGGGTCTCGAGCGTGACCGTGGCCTTGGCCGCGCCCTTCGTGCCGTTGATCACCGACACTCTCACGTCGCGCTTCACCGGCGACGACGATGTGCCCACCGCGTCGATCGCGGGCGAGATCTCGGCCGAGAACGCCGGGATGACGTTGACCTCCATCTTCTTGTCGCCGAAGTAGAGGTTCTCCACGTAGTGAAACTCGAAGGGGATGTCCTTCGTGAATTCCACGCTGCCGGCCTTCACGTGCAGGACGGCCCTGAACGGCGTCGGCGCGAACGGTAGGCCAAACTCGACGCCCGGATCGAAGATCTCGCGCGCCGGGTTGGACTTGACCGGGTTTGCCCAATAGTTGTCGTGCCAGTATGGGGTCGTGGCCTTCGCGTCGGTCGGGATCGTCGCGGGCACGTTGCAGGCGAAGACACCGTTCGTGTCCGCGCTGCCGGGGGCGCAGACCCCCGGGCTGTGGAAGCCCTTGATCTCGACCGACGTCACCTGGACCGGGGTCGCGCCGCGATTGGTCATGGACACGGTGAGGTTCACCGGCTGTCCGTCGACCACGAGTCCGTCGTCGGTCACCGCGTAGAACTCCAGTGAATGCGACTGGATGACGGCGTTGACCCAGTCCTGCTCCTCGTTCTGCAAGCGGAAGTCGACCTCGTATCTCGCGTCGTCGCTGAGGCCCATCGAGCCGAGTCGCGAACGCAGCGCGCGCACGGCCGCCAACCCGGCTTCGATTGGCGCCACCGTTGCGGCGTCGTCGCCCGAATCAAAGGCCTTCTTGGCCGCGTTCGCCTGATCGGTGATGGCCTGCAGGCCCGACACCAGCGCTGCCGGGGGGTGGGCGCCGGCAAACCTGGCGATGCCGTTGACCGTGGGGTCGATGCCCTCGAACAAGCCTCCCGGCTCGGACGCCTTCGTCAACTCGCCCGGGATGTTGGAGTCGACCAGGTAATAGCCGTCGCCACCGCCGCGCCGAAAGCCGAAGCCGCGCCCACGGCCGCCGACCTGGCCGGGAACCGAAGCCCCGGAAGTGATGCCCTGGCTCAGGTGCTCACGTGCTTCGGACCCGAGTGCGCCATACGTCCTTCCGAGCAGGGGGTCATATTTGTCGCCGTCGACCGCCGCCGCGGTCGGATGGTTGTTGTTCCGAAGCCCTTCCAACCCGAACCAGTACTGGTCGTAGATGTGGTCCTTCGCGGTTCCAGGAGCCGGTGGGGTCGTCGCCCCGCGTGGAGAAATGTTCAGTGCCCCGCCCAGGACGTAGAACTTCTCCGGCTGCCAAGGCTTGAGGCCTTCGGCAATCTGTTCCGGGTAGAACGCGGGATCACCCGAAATCGCGTACGCCTCGCGCGCCAGAATCGTCTGCGCCTCGTGCATCCGGTCGCCGCCGCTCCCCTGAATGTTCATCGTCACGACGACGTCGGGCCGGAGCATCCGATAAAGCCGCACGTAGTCTCCGACAATCTCCTTCTGCCCCACCCACGGGATGATCTCGCCGAGCGGGTCATAGGAGTAACCGTAGTCCAACGCGCGCGTGAAGTACTGCTCGGCGCCGTCGGCGCGGTGCGTCGCCTCCAGCTCCATCGTGCGCAGGACCCCGATGTCGTGCATGATCTCGGGGCCGATCTCGTTCTGCCCGCCCTCACCGCGGTTGTTCTGGACGTCGATCACCCGCATGCCCTGGCCGTACCCGAAGGTCGTGAAGAACACATTCCGCTCGTCGTCCGGATGGGCAGGCGTGTTCATGAACGTGGCCGACACGCCCAGCTTGCGGACCGCCAACCCGAGGCCCACATGGGTGCCGTCGACATTGACCAATCGGTAACCCTTCTTGACGTTCTGGCCCCTGAGGTTCGCACCGCCCGGAATCAGGAGCAGAACGGCGGTGGCGACGCGGACGACGGCCGGAAGACGAGACAGGTGTCTCTTGGAATTCATGAATGTACTCCCGAGCAATTCGCGAGATGGGAAACGAGATAACACACCAACCACCCCAGCCGTCCGCGAGCGGGACGGCCCCTGATGCGGACCCGACACGTATCACCTTCACGACCCACTTGACCGTTCCAGGGGATCATGGGACCCGAAAAGCCGACCAGCAACAGCCTGCGAGACCGGCTGCAATCGAGAATCCCCGAAAAGACCGATATTACCAATGTCGGCATCCTGTTGCCGGTCCTCACGATGAACGCCTGGGCACCTTTCGGGTGCCCCGTGTTCTTGGGCGCTGATCATCCCCACAGGAACCCCACCCGACCTCGAAGAGCCCCACTCGCGGCGACGTCGTCGTCCCAGGTGTCACCGAAGATCTCCACACGGCCTCGCGCGGTGAGCGGGCCGGGGCGCTGACCGCGTTGCAGGATCCTTAACCCCTCCCCGGGGTAGCGCGGGACGGACGTGGCTGCGCGCCCGACGCCCGGAATCCCGTGGAGGAACCAGGAGCCCGCCAATGCTCCGTGTCGCCCGACAACTGACGATCGCCTCGCTGGCGTCCTTTCTCATCGTCGG
>CAZVYM010000011.1:45049-57388 GCA_964630935.1 uncultured Gemmatimonadaceae bacterium
CGAAGCTGCCGGCGCGAACGACGAGGTGCGGGTCGGCTACGGCTCACAGGACCGCGATCACCTGACCGGCGCGGTCGTCTCCGTGAGGGCGGCCGATATCGGGCACGAGGTCACCAGCTTCGAGGACCTGGTCCAGGGCCACCTGGCCGGCGTGTACGTGCAACACCTGGCAGACGGCGGCATCAGCCTCCGCATTCGTGGCGCGGCCTCGCTCTTGGGTGGAGGCGAACCCCTGTACGTGATCAACGGCCAGATCATCAACGGTCCCGAGGGCTCGGCGCTTCTGGGGGTGGACCCTCGGGAGATCACGCGCATCGACGTCCTGAAGGATGCGGGCGCCACGGCCATCTATGGAAGTCGGGGGGCGAACGGCGTGGTGCTGATCACAACCATCCGCGCTCGGTAGTCGGGGCGACCGGAAGAGGCTTCACGAGGGCACCGCACGGTTCGCTCCGGCGGAGCGGCCTCCTCGCGTTCTCACCGCCTCCCACTCCCGGCCGAGCGGCTCGCGGGTGCCCTCACCTCCACGGTGCCGGACCAGGGACGCCGCCCCGAGTCCACGTCCCTCCAGCGACCCTTTGGTAAGATCCGCCTCTTCGGGGATTCTCCTTGCAGCCGGTTTGCACGAGCCCAGATCATCCCCTGAGTTCGGTGTCCTCAGGAGGTGCCGTTGGCGCTCAATCCCCGGGAGGAACGATGCGTATGACCGTGCGAATCAGTGTCGCACTGCTGTTGGTGGTCGGCTTTGCGGGCCCCCTGAGCCCCTTGTACGGCCAAACGGGTCAGGCAACCGGGTTGGTCACGTCGCAGGACACGGGGGGGCCCCTCGGGGGTGTCCAGGTGTCCATCGAGGGGACCAGCCACGGGGCGCTGACGAATGACCGAGGCCGGTACCTCATCACCGGAATCCCGGTCGGTGAGCACGTCCTGGTCGTCCAGAGCGTCGGCTACACCACCGAGCGGCGGACGATCACCGTCCGGGCGGGTCAACCCGCGGTTCAGGATGTGGTCCTCAAGCAAACCGCCCTCAACCTCGAGGGGCTCGTCGTCGTGGGGTACGGCACCCAGGTGCGTAAAGATGTGACGGGATCGGTCAGCTCGGTGAAAGGCACCGACATTGCTCAAGCCTCCGTCGGCACTGCGAACATCCAGACCGCCCTGCAGGGACGCCTCGCGGGCGTGAACGTGGCCGAGTCGTCGGGCGAGCCCGGCGCGGCACCACAGGTTCTTGTCCGGGGGCGGGGGTCGATCTCCGCCGGTACCGAGCCACTCTACGTGATCGACGGCGTTCCCTACTCCTCGAACGAGCAGCTCGAGGGCGCCATCGATACACAGAACCCCAACTTCGGCGTTACGAGGCAGAACCCGCTGGCGAACCTCGATCCGAACGACATCGAGTCGGTCGAGGTGCTGAAGGATGCCGCCGCCGCCGCGATCTACGGATCCCGCGGGTCCAACGGAGTCATCCTGATCACGACGAAGCGTGGCGCTCGTGATGCCCCGCCGTCGGTGCATTTCCGTGCCTACGCCGGCGTGCAGAACGCGTTCCATCGACCGGAGTTGATGAACGCGGAGCAGAACATCGAGTACGTGAAGCTCTCCCGGAACAACAACTACATGACGCGGCTCGACCCGACGAATCCCAATAGCCCCAACTACAACCCGGACTACAACCCCGACACGAACGCGGGCCGGGCGGAGCACGGAGCCACCGGGGACATGATGATCCCGGACGCGATGGTGAACTGGGACGGAACGAACACCGACTGGCTGAGCGCGGTTCTGAATCCCGCGGCCCTGCAGAACTACGACGCCTCGGTCCGAGGCGGATCAGACAACTTCACGTACTTCGTCTCGGGGTCCGACCTGAATCAGTCGGGAGTGATCAAGGGCTCCAACTTCAGACGGTTGGCCCTCCGGTCCAATCTGACGATCGATGCCACCGACCGCCTTCAGCTCAATTTGGATTTCAACGGGGCGTACGCGGACAACAAGCGCAAATCGGCCAACGCTCCCTATTTCGGGAGGCCCCCGGGCATCATCTACTCCGCCATGGTGGCGTCTCCCGTCGCGAAGATCTACGACGACCAGGGCAACTACCTCCAGTCGGGCACGAGCAGCATCAACGGGCTCGGAAACGGGATGACGACCAGCAACAACCCGCTCGCCGTCCAGGACTACATCAACGACAGGCTGCAGACCAGCCGGATCTTCGGAAGCGTCTCCGGAAACCTCTCCCTTCGAGACAACCTCAAGTACAAGCTGTTGTTCGGTTACGACTACCAGACCACCAACCGGGACTTCTACCAGGGGACTCAGCTGGAGTACCGCGGTAGCACGACCCCGCAACCGTATGCACAGGCGATCTCGGGGCAGAGCTATCACTGGGACGTCGAAAACACGATGAACTATTCGACGACGCTGGGAGCCAACAGCTTCAACATGCTGGTAGGATACACGGCCGAGCGTCAGTTCGACGAGCTCAAGAGCATAGACGCCCGGAACTTCCCCGACGACCAGGTTCAGACGATCAACGGAGGACAGATCTCGGGTGGAAGCCAGGACAAGTCGGAGTGGACCCTCGTGTCCGCGCTCGGGCGCGTGAACTACACCCTCAAGGACCGATACATGGCTACGGCCACGTTCCGGGCCGATCGCTCGTCGCGCTTCGGACGGGGTCACCAGACGGGGTACTTCCCCTCGCTGTCATTGGGTTGGCTGGTGACGGAGGAGCCCTTCATGCGGGGGGTGACGTTCCTGAGCCAACTCAAGCCGCGTATCAGCTACGGCGTCACGGGCAACTTTCAGATTCCCAACTACGGATCGATCGGTCTGGTGTCGAGCTCGCCGTACGTGCTGGGAAACGCGGTCGTGCCCGGTGCGGATCTCGCGACCCTCGGCAACCGCGACCTGACGTGGGAGACCGCGAGGCAGGTCAACGCGGGGCTCGATTTCGGATTCCTCGGAGACCGGATCTCCGGCAGCATGGATTACTACGTCACCACGACCAAGGACCTGCTGCTGAACGTGAACATCCCTTCGTCCTCGGGATTCGCCACCGTCCTCACGAACATCGGAAAGGTGAGGAACAAGGGGTGGGAGGCTCAGATCACCTCGCGGAACCTCGTGGGGAGCTTCCAATGGTCCACGGACTTCAGCTTCGGCGCGAACAAGAACAAGGTCCTGGCTCTGGGTCCGGAAGGTGATCCCATCCTCGCCGCGGGCGTCGCCGGCATCCGGCACATCACGGAGGTCGGCGGTGAGATCGGGGCCTATTGGGGCTATGTGCAGGACGGCTTGTACCTGACCCAGGCGGACATCGACAACGGTCCCGTGGACACGCAATACCACCCCACGATCGGCGACGCGCGATTCAAGGACCTGAACGGCGACGGCGTCATCGACGAAAAAGACCGTACGGCGATCGGCAGCTACAACCCGCACCTGACCTGGGGGGTCACGAATCGCTTCAACTGGCGGCACCTCGACTTGAACGTCTTCGTCCAGGGAGTCTCCGGTCGGCAGATCCTGAACCTCACCCGCCGGCACCTGACCCATGAAGGCAACTTCAACGGCTACCTATCCGACTACCTGGGCATGTGGATATCCCCGCAGCAGCCCGGCAACGGGTGGATCGGCAAGCCCGACCGGGACGACAATGGCGGCGTCGACCGACCCTCCACTCGGCAGGTGGAGGACGGGTCCTACGTCAGCCTGAAGACCATCTCGCTCTCCTACGACATGCCCTCGAATGTGATTCGGGGGATCCTGTTCGGGCGGGCGCCGCGCAGTGTCCGCCTCTTCGGCTCCGTGAACAACGTCTACATGTGGACCGCCTACGAGGGTTGGAACCCCGAGGTGAGCGTGCAGGCGAGCGGCTTGACTCCCGGGCAGGACTATGGCGCATATCCGCTTATGAGGGCCTTCCAGTTCGGGGTCGACATCGGATTCTAGCAACCTCACGCGGGAGAGGGTCCCCGGCGAAGCCGGGAGCCCTCCCGCATTGGGCTCGACGCATGCAAACGGGTGCCAAGATGAAGCGTGGAACAAGAGCGGTCCTGACTCTGTCGGTGTCTCTCCTCCTCTGCTCGTGCAGCAAGGATTTCACCCTCCTCAGTCCGATCTCCCAGAAGAACGTGGAGAACTTCTACAAGACGGAGACGGACTTCACCACGGCCGTCGACGGAGCGTACGCGACTCTTGCGAGCAACGGGGCCTACAATCGCTCCTATGTGCTGCTGGAGGAGATGCGCTCGGACAACACCATGAACGGCGGCGGCGCGACGGGCCTCGCCGAGGCCTACTATCGCCTCGCGCACTTCACCGAGGTGGCGACCCAGGACGAGCTGTCCACGCCGTGGACCACGGCGTATCACGGAATCGCCGAGTGCAACCTGATCCTGGATCGTATCGGCAACCTGGATAATGAGGCTGTCGCGAATCGAATCCGAGGAGAGGCGCTCTTCATACGCTCCCTCTTGTACTATCACCTCGCTGTCCTCTGGGGGAATGTCCCGCTTCAACTCGAGCCCGCCGCCACCGCCAATGTGGAGGTGAATCAGGTCAGCGCGGATGTGGTGTATCAGCAGCTCGAACAGGATCTCGAGACCGCGCAGGGACTGCTCCCGCTCTCCTACGACGCGGCCAACGTCGGACGAGCCACGAAGGGCGCCGCCAATGCGCTCCTCGGGCTGGTCTATTTGACGGATGGACAGAAGGCTCAGGCGGCGACGGCGCTCCAACGTATCGTGGATTCGGGTCAGTACAGCCTCGTCCCCAACTACGCCGATCTCTGGGGCGTCGGCAACAAGAACAACTCGGAATCGGTCTTCGAGCTGCAGTACAAGGCGGGAGGGACCGGCACGGGAAGTCAGTTCACGGACTACTACACGCCTTTCGGAGGGTCCGGGGGTGTCGGCGCGGGGAACGCTCCGCAGGTGCTCTCTCCCGGTGTCGAGAACATGTACGACGTCCAGTACGGAATCCAGGAGAATGACGCACGCGGGTGGGGCGGGACGTTCGACCGCTACATCGTCGGCACCGATACGACCATCTACGTGAAGAAGTGGGAGAGCACGCCGTTCGCTCCCGGCGACGCGGACAACAATTTTCCGGTCTTCCGGTATGCCGACGTCCTTCTGATGCTGGCCGAGGCCAAGGGTGAGAGCCCCGAGTCCTACGCACTCATCAACCAAGTGCGTGCGCGCGCGGGCGTGACCCCGATCGACGCGAACACGCCCGGTACGTTCGCCGAGAAGCTCCTCTTCGAGCGGAAGCTGGAGTTCTTCAGCGAGGACAAGCGCTGGGCAGACCTCCTTCGCTTCGGCGTGGCGAAGCAGGTGATGTCGAGCTTCCAGCCGCTGGCCGACGAGGGATACACGGAAGCCGACATCCGCCTCGTCTATCCGATCCCGCAGCGCGAGATCGACGTTGCGCCCGGCTCCCTGGTTCAGAATACCTTCTGAGCCAGGAATGCCACCCACAAATACAGGGGCCGCGTCCGATGAGGCGTGGCCCCTGGGGGCGAAGGTCTGTCGGACGCGGTTGAGGTCCTACTTCGTCGTCACCGCCCTGGTCGGCCTCGCCTCCGCGGGCTGGAGCGGACCCGCCGCCGGCCAGAACCGCGCCCGACGCGCGGGCACCAACGCTCGTACGCCCGTCGACTCGGCCGTGGTGGACGCGCACGGGACCACGGTCGTGGTCCAGACGCCCGTCCCGGCGCCCGCCTGGGCGCTCGCCGAGCGCAAGCTCCTCCAGATGGATGCCGAGGGCGTCCAGCTCTACGCGAGCACGGTGCTGAACGAGCGCGGGTTCTTTCCCGTCACCCCTGCGTGGGGAGTCGGCAATGGTCCCGACGACCTGATGGAGAACATCCGCAACTGGCCCCTGGCCCACGCGCTGGGTGGAGCCGAATCCATCATCGATACATGGTCGAGGGCCTGGGAAGGCTACCTCCGGCAGTTCAGCGACGCCCGGATCCCCGAAGTGGAGGCGGCCCGAAACGGGATCTTCCAGCGGGAGTTCATGAGCTCCTTCGACTGGGAGCACAACAGCGAGGGACTGGGCCCGTTCTACTTCTATGGACTGAGCCGTCCCCACGATCCCCTCTACCTGACGCGCCTCCGCCGCTTCTCGGGGTTCTACATGAACGAGGACCCGAGAGCGCACAACTACGATCCGGATCACAAGATCATCCGAAGCCTCTTCAACGGCAGCGTGGGTCCTCAGATGACCCCGGCCACCGTCGACGACTGGGACGGGCCCGTCGGCCCCGACGTGGACCCCAATTCCAGCAGGAGGACGCGGTTCCGCAACGCCACCAACATCGTCGGCGATCATCCGCTCAACCTGAACGCGACGATGCTGCCCTTCCACGCCTACATGCTGACCCACGAGGACAAGTACCGCGACTGGATCCTCGAATACGTCAACGCATGGCGTGAGCGGATCGATGCGAATGGAGGGAACATCCCGTCGAACATCGGTCTGGACGGAACGATCGGCGGAGAATGGAACGGGAAGTGGTACGACGGCGTCTTCGGGTGGAACTCGCCGGACGAAGGTGTGCGGAACTACACCCTCAGGGGTCCGCCGGAGGCGTTCGGGATCGCGCTGCTCCTGACGGGTGACCAGAGCTACACGCAGGTCCTGCGTCGTCAGTTCGACAATCTGTTCGCGGTCAAGCGAGTAGAGAACGGCCACGTGCTGTTGCCGCGGTACTACGGAGACCAGGGCTGGTACGGCTACGAGCCCATCGGGGGGCCGCCGTCCGGCGCGCTGGGCAACCAGGTGAACGTGCTTCTCGACATCTACCTCTGGTCGCTGCGCCCCGAGGATCGGGCGCGCTTGCCCCGGCCGGACGAGGTGCAGATGGGCGGCCAATTCAGCTTCCATCCGGACCTCCGCTGGGTCGACTTCCTCGAGGGGAAGGACCCGGGGTACCCGCTGGTCGCCTTGCAGGACGGGATGGAGGACGTTCGCGCCGCGGCCCGCCGACTTCGCTCCACCCGGGCTGGAGCTGTGCCGTCTTCCTGGACAAGGTACCTGGGGGCGAATCCCGTCTCGACGCGGGCGCTGATCAACCTGACCATGGGAGCGGCGGACCCCGGTGGCTCGACGCACGGGCCGTTGCCGCTGCACGCCCAGGTTCGCTACTTCGACCCCACCTTGAAGCGGGCCGGGCTTCCCCAGGACGTGGCCGCGCTGGTGGAGCGGATCGATGTCGAGGGCGTGACGCTTCGCCTCGTGAACGTCAGTCCGTTCGAGGCGCGCACCGTGACGGTGCAGACGGGGGCGTACGGCGAGCACCAGGCGACGAGCGTGACGGTGGGCGGCCGCACGTTCCCCGTCGGTGCGTCGCATTTCGACGTTCGTCTGGAGCCGGGAGCCGGTGCGGAGCTCAGGATCGCGATGAAGCGGTATTCGAATCAGCCTACGCTCCTCTTCCCCTGGGACTGAAGGGCAGGGGAGCGAGCCCGTGAATCAGCCCGGGGCCGACTCCGACCTTCCCCCCGCGGCGCCCGCTCCCACCCCGTCCGAGGTGCCCTCCGCGAGCCGGACCCGACGGCCGGGCGTCGTCGGGCGACTTCTGGTCGGGTTGAGCGCTATCGGCCCCGGTCTCTTCCTGATCGGGTACAACATCGGCACGGGCAGCGTCACGACGATGGGGATGGCCGGAGCCCAGCACGGGATGAGTCTCCTGTGGGCCCTGGTGCTGTCCGGGGTCTTCACCTACGTGCTGATGGTGGCTTTCGGGAAGCTCACGATCATCACGGGAAAGACCGCGCTCCAGACATTCAAGACCGAGATTCCCAGGATCGGAAAGTATCTGGCGCTCTATGCCATGATCGCGGTGGTCCTGGGTGAGCTCGTGTCGCTCATCGGCGTGATGGGGATCGTCGCGGAGCTGATCCAGGAGGGGCTCCGCCTCGCCTCTCCCGCCCAGGACCTGATCGTGCCCACCGGCTGGATCGTGCTCGTCGTCAGCACGGCGATCTTCCTGACGCTCTGGTTCGGCCGGTACGCCTTCTTCGAGAAGCTCCTGACCACGTTCGTGATCCTGATGGTGTTCTGCTTCATCGCCGTCTTCTTCATGGTGTCGCCCAGCTACTCGTCGGTATTGTCAGGCATGATTCCGGCGATCCCCGACACGCCGAACGCGAGTCGCCTCATCGCGGCCATGGCAGGCACCACCTGCTCGGCCGCGGTGTTCATCGTGCGCAGCACGGTGGTGGCCGAGAAGGGGTGGACCCTGCCGGACCTGAAGACGGAGAAGCGGGACGCCGCCGTGTCGGCCTCGGTGATGGTTCTCCTCAGCGCGCTCGTCATGGCCGTGGCCGCGGGAACGCTGGCCGTTCGGGGTCTCACGATGGATTCGACCCTCGACATGATCGGCCTGCTGGAGCCGATCGGTGGGAAGTCGGCCGCTTTCCTGCTCATCGTGGGAGTCTCCGGGGCGGGACTCTCCACGGTCTTCCCCCTCGTTCTGATCGCTCCCTGGTTGGTCTCCGACTTCATGGGCTGGAAGCGGGACCTGCGCTCACCCGCGTTCAGGGCGCTGATCGGCGTGGGGCTGCTCTTTTCCTTCGGCTCGGTCTTCCTGGCCGAGACCCCGCCGGTGCTGATGGTGATCGCCATGGCGCTACAGGCGGTCATCCTGCCGGCCGTGGCCATCCCGGCCTTCTACCTGATGAACAAGAAGAGCCTGATGGGGAAGGAGCATCTGCCCACGCCCGCGTGGAATGCGGCGCTGATCGCCGTGATCCTCTTCTCTCTCGTCACGACCTGGTTCGCCGTCACGGGGCTGCTCGGATGAGCGGAGAGCCGTCCGCGGATCACCTCGGCACCGAGCCCCTGCGGGCATTTCGGCGGGGGAAGCTGGCAGTCCGGACGTTCGGAACCGTCGAAGCGGTCGGAGCGGCGGCCGCCGACCTCGTCGAACGGCAGCTGAGGACGACGATCACGACGCGGGGGTCGGCCAACCTCGTCCTGGCCACCGGAACGTCTCAACTCTCCTTCCTGGATGCCGTCCGCCGGAGGGAGATCGACTGGTCGCGCGTGACCGTCTTTCATCTGGACGAGTACCGTGGCCTCGCGGAAGATCATCCCGCCAGCTTCCGTCGCTACCTGAAGGAGCGGATCCTGGATGCCGTCCGACCCGGCGAGGTGCACCTGATCGGCGGAGACGCTCCGGATCCCGAGGCCGAGATCGCTCGCTACGAGTCCCTCCTCCGGGGGCGTTCACTCGACGTGGCCTGCATCGGCATCGGCGAGAACGGGCATATCGCGTTCAACGACCCGCCCGTGGCCGACTTCGACGACCCGCGCCTCGTGAAGGAGGTCGAGCTCGACGACGCCTGCCGGAGGCAGCAGGTGAACGAAAGATGGTTTCCGTCCTTCGCGGAAACACCCCGGCGCGCGATCACGCTGACGGTTCCGGCCATCATGGCCTGCCGGGTGATCAGCTGCGTGGTTCCGGGGGCGCGGAAGGTCGACGCCGTGCGTGCAGCCCTGGACGGACCGATCTCCACCGCGTGTCCAGCGTCCATCCTGCGACGGCACGATGACGCCACCCTCTTTCTGGACTCAGCCTCGGCGGCGGCGCTCGTCTGATCCCGGAGTTCCGGGCACGAGATCGCCTTTCGGACGACCCCTTCGGCTCACGTCCGGTTGCGGGGTGGATCGCGAGCTACTATCTGAGCGGACGACCACTTGAATCGCCGGACCAGCCCGGGAGGAGCGGATTTCCGAGAGCGGCCTTCTCCATAGCGATCGATTCTTCGACTCCGACCCGGGCGTGCGACGCATTGCGCGGACGCTCTGGGAAGAGGCGGAGGCCCTTCCGCTCGTCTGTCCCCACGGGCACGTGGATCCGGCCGTCCTCGCGGAAGATCGCCCCCTGCCGGAGCCGACGGCTGCATTGATCCACCCGGACCACTACCTGGTCCGGATGCTGTACTCGCGTGGGATCAGCCTCGACTCCCTGGCGCTCCCGCGCCGGGGCGGGACGCCGGGCGACGACGATCCGCGCCGTGCCTGGCAGATCTTCGCCGATCACTTCCATCTCTTCCGGGCCACGCCCTCCGGCGCGTGGCTGAACTACGTGCTCCACGAGATCTTCAGAGTGCGCAGGCCGCTGACGGGCGAGACGGCCGCACCGATCTACGACGAGCTCCGCGAGAAGCTGGCGACGCCGGAGTTCCGGCCTCGCGCCCTGTTCGAGCGGTTCGAGATCGAGGTTCTCGCTACGACGGACGCGGCAGAAGATCCGCTGCGCGCGCACCGGAAGATGGCCGAGTCGAGTTGGTCCGGATCGGTGATTCCTACCTTTCGGCCGGACGCGCTCTTCGGCATCGCAGATCCGGCTTGGCAAGCTCACCTCGAGCATCTCGAGCGGGCGTGCGGCCATGAGATAGGGGACTCCGACGCCTTCGTGCGTGCGCTGGAAGATCGGCGGGCCTTCTTCCGTTCGATGGGGGCCAGGGCCACGGACTGCTCGGTCCTGCAGCCGTGCGCGGCCGAGCTGTCACGGGAGGGGGCCGACCGACTGTTCGCGGCCGCCAGGGCAGGGGAGGCGGGCGCCGAAGACCAGCGCCGCTTCGAAGGATGGATGCTGATGGAGATGGCTCGGATGTCCATCGAGGACGGAATGGTCATGCAAGTCCATGCCGGTGCCTTCCGCAATCACAATCGAGGGTTCTTCGACCTCTACGGCCCGGACGGGGGTGCGGACATCCCCGTCGCCGTTGAATTCACGCGAAACCTGCAGCCGTTGCTCAACGAATACGGAAATGACCCACGGCTCACCCTCGTTCTGTTTACGCTGGACGAGTCGACCTACGCGCGGGAGCTGGCCCCCCTCGCCGGTCACTATCCGGCAGTCCGCCTCGGGCCACCCTGGTGGTTCCACGACTCCGTCGAGGGGATTCGCCGGTTTCTGGACCGGACCGTGGAAACGGCGGGGATCTACAACCTGGTCGGTTTCAACGACGACGCGCGTGTCCTCTTCTCGATTCCGGCACGCCATGACATGGCTCGCAGGGTCAGCGCGAACTGGCTCGCCGCCCGGGTCGCCCGGCACGTCATCGACCAGCGAGACGCTCGTGAGATGATCCGGGCCCTCGCGTACGACCTACCGAGAGAAGCGTACAGACTCGTGCGTGAATGACCGGGCCGGGCCGGGAGACGGCGCCACCGCTTCAGGCGATCTGGGGAGCAGCGAGGTCGCGCGCCAGCACGAGCGCCATGGCCCCCCGAAGCCGGGGGTAGGGTTCACGGTCCGGGACGACAGGAGTCGCGGCGGCTGCGGGCGTGAGCGCGCGGGCCTGTAGCACAGCCCGCAACGGGGGTTCGATAATGTCCCACGCAGCAGCGATGTCGCCCGCGATGTAGATCCGTGCCGGATTCAATGCGTGAACCGTCAGGGACACACCGTAACCAAGGAAGTGCCCCGTTTCTTCCAGGGTGGCATGGGCTCTCTCGTCGCCCTCCCGGGCACGCTCGATCAGGTCGGCAATGGTGAGCTCGGTCCCCGCAAGTCGCGACGCGACCTCCTCCGAGCCCATCTCCATTCCCAGGTAGCGCGCGAGCGTGGCGAGGTTGGACGTATGGGCCTCCAGACACCCGCGGGACCCGCACATGCACGTGGGCCCGGCCGGGTCGATGATCACGTGACCCAACTCGCCGGCCAGGTGACTGTGTCCCCTCACGACCTGCCCGTTCACGGCGACGCCGGCTCCAACACCCTCGAAGATGCTGATGTAGACGAAGTCGCCGCCGTGGCCTTCCGTCTCCTGGCCGAGCCACAGTTGGGCCAACGCGGCGGCCCGGGCGGCATTCTCGATGAATACCGGGTGGCCCGTCGCCTCCTGGAGCGCGTCGCGGATGTTCACCTCGCGCCACCCGAGCTGGGGGGCGTTGAGCACGCGTCCGGTGTCCTGCTCCACCATTCCGGGCACCACCACTCCGATGCCTTCGCATTTTCCGCGCTGCTGGTGGGCGTCCAGGCTCGCGTCGATTCTCGACGCGAGCTCGGCTACGAGCTCGTCGGGACCCGTGAGCGTCCCGAAGGACTCCACGGCGATCGGGGCTCCGCTGAAGTCACTCAGCATCAGCTGCGTGTGGCCGAACCGTATGTCCACGGCCACCACCAGGCGGTCTTCGGTACGGATCCTCAGGAGCTTCGGCTTCCGTCCGCGGGGGATGTCGACGGCGTCCCCTTCCACGATCTTGCCCTCGTCCAGGAGCTCCGAGACGAGTGCGGTGATGGTTCCCCGGCTCATCTCGATGTGGCGTGCCAGGTCCGCGCGCGAGAGGGCGCCGTGCTCGTGGAGCAGATTG